>DBIH01000163.1 GCA_002296885.1 Flavobacterium sp. UBA807
ACTCCAGTAAAATAAAGGTTTTTACACTCTGTTTACCTTATGTCAACCTACTATTTTAGTATGGTTTAATATTTAAAAATACCTTTGGGATGAAATTGCTATGAAAAAGAATTTCAATGGTTTCATTTATTAATCAAAAAAAAGTAATCATGAAAAAAAATTACATTATCCTAAGCCTTCTTTTATTTGTTGCTCCTTTTTGCGCTCAGTCGCAGGTTATTAATGGCGACTTTGAAAATGTAAAACCAAACTTCCTGCCAAGCAACTGGGGAATGACCTTCTTACAGGCTTTTGGTATTGACCCGGTTACCGGAGAACAGTTTGGCGACCAAATCCAGTTTCCTTGGTGTATTCCATCGATGGTTTACGCCTCAACAGAACCAAAGTCAGGACAATATGCTATGGAAATCGCTAATGCTTATAACGTAACACAGGACAAGGTAATACCCGGAATTGCGACACTTTTTGCTGACCCAAATGAAGACGGTCCTGGTTGGAATCCTGGCATTCCTGTTGAACCAACAAGTTCAATCATCTTACTTGGATTTGATTATAAGTTTTTGCCTGCCGGTAGTGATATTGCACAAGCAAACTTACTAGTCGTTGATGGTGACGGTAATGAAATAGGTAAAGCATCTATTGACATCAGCGGAACGCATAATACATACGAATATGTGTATGCTCCGATAACGGTTACCCATGTAGGAACACCGGCTTTTATGTACATATCCTTCAATATGGCTAAAGAAGGTTCGACCCCTTCATTTGGCAGTCGATTAATTGTTGATAATGTAATTGTTAATTTCAGTAGCTTAATCACATCAGGTAATTCTCAGCAGGAAGCCAAAATTTACCCTACACTGGTTGACAATGAACTGAATGTCATTCCGAATGGTTTCGCGAATAATGTTTCCTATAAGATTATGAATTCCGAAGGTAAAGTTGTGAAACAAAATATGGTAAATCAGGATTCGGCTTATGTATATACTATGGATGTGAGCCAATTGAGTTCGGGTGTTTATTACATAAACATTCAGGATGGAACCAAAAACAGTACAAAAAAATTTATTAAAAAATAAATTACGAACGTCCACTGACGTTCTCCTCTTAATATCACACGGGCAAAGCGACTGCCGGTGGAAATATCAAGAAGTAAAAATTAGTTTGTTTATGGGTTAATTTCCCTATGCCGAATAGTAAGTCAAGCTACTATTCGGCATATTTTTTTTGAAGGTTTTAGTTTTATATATTTACTGAAAATTAAACCTTATGAATTTCTCAGCAAAAATGCTTCGCGATAATGCCTTATCCGACAAAGTAATCGTAGTAACCGGTGGCGGAAGCGGCTTGGGCAAAGCCATGACCAAATATTTTCTTGAATTGGGTGCCAAAGTTGCCATCACTTCGCGTGATTTGGAAAAACTAAAGACTACAGCTTCCGAACTGGAGAAGGAAACGGGCGGAAAGTGTCTTCCTATTCAGTGCGATGTGCGTCATTACGACCAAGTAGAATCTATGCTTGCAGAAGTATTGAAAACTTTTGGTAAAGTGGATGTTTTGCTGAACAATGCTGCCGGAAACTTTATCTCTCCTACCGAGAGGCTTTCTGCTAATGCATTTGACACCATTATTGATATTGTTCTAAAAGGCTCTAAAAACTGCACTTTAGCTTTTGGAAAACATTGGATTGCGCAAAAACAAACCAATTGTAATGTTTTGAATATCGTAACAACTTATGCCTGGACTGGTTCGGGCTATGTGGTACCAAGTGCTACTGCAAAAGCCGGCGTTTTAGCCATGACTCGAAGCTTAGCCGTAGAATGGGCTAAATACGGCATCCGGATGAATGCCATTGCTCCCGGGCCATTTCCGACCAAAGGAGCCTGGGACCGATTACTTCCAGGCGATTTAGCCGAAAAATTTGATATGGCGAAAAAAGTGCCTTTACGACGTGTGGGTGATCATCAGGAATTGGCCAACTTAGCGGCCTATCTTGTTTCTGATTTCTCTGCTTATATCAATGGCGAAGTTGTAACGATTGATGGAGGTGAATGGCTGCAAGGTGCTGGTGAATTTAATATTCTTGAAAAAATTCCGCAGGAAATGTGGGACATGCTCGAGATGATGATTAAGAATAAAGGGAGTAAATAGTCAGCAGTCTCAGTGAGCAGTAATAAGATGAAACTATTAACTTTGTTATTATTATTTATATCTACATTTTCTGTTCAGTCTCAGGAAATAAATTCAACAGTACATCTGGAATCTATTAATTCCAAAGGAGTTAAGAAAGAAATTAAGGCTCAATGTGTTCACATGAGTTTTGTTCACCTGAATAATAGTTATGCAATAGTTATCGTACCAATTGAATTTATTGTTGATGCTTCAGAACTGAGGGTCTTTCTAAAACAAGAATCCAAAACTGAAGATTTTGTTTTTACGCTTTCAACTGATCAAAAATATTTAGCCAAGTCAGGGAAACTTGCTGCGTTTCCATTTTTTATCATTAGGGATAAGTTACGGGACATTCCCAATATAATCTATCCTATATTAATTATGGAAGAAACCTTGCTAATTAATCCTCCTGAAATCATGACCGGAATTACTGAAAATGATATTCTGGAACTTCATAAGGAATTGGAAAAGGTATTAAGCAATTAAATCTTGCATGTTTTTTCATTTAATAACTTGAACCCTAGCCCGGATTGGAACGGCATCCTTTATACCTGTCAGGTATAAAAGATAAAGTGGAAAGCCGGAAACAGCTTCTAAAAACTTTACAAGAATGTTAACAAAATTCCGTTGGCAAAGCCATAAATAATTGTATTTTTACCGCTCAAAATCTACAAAAAACAAATGGGTAAAATCATTGCTATTGCTAATCAAAAAGGTGGTGTCGGAAAAACAACAACCTCGGTAAACCTTGCAGCATCATTGGGAGTTTTAGAAAAAAAAGTGTTACTTATTGACGCTGATCCGCAAGCCAATGCCAGCTCGGGTTTGGGTATTGATGTTGAAAACGTAGCTATTGGAACCTATCAGATTCTGGAACACAGCAATACTCCTGAAGAGGCAGTCATTCAGTGTAGCGCACCAAATGTTTGGATAATCCCGGCACATATCGATTTGGTTGCCATAGAAATTGAGCTGGTTGACAAGGAAAACCGCGAATACATGTTGAGAGAAGCATTGGAAAGCGTGAAAGATGATTATGATTATATCCTGATTGACTGTGCGCCGTCTTTAGGTTTGCTGACTTTGAATGCTTTAACGGCTGCTGACAGTGTTGTCATTCCGATTCAGTGTGAGTATTTTGCGCTTGAAGGTTTGGGGAAATTACTGAACACGATTAAAAGCGTACAGAAAATCCATAATTCCAATTTAGATATTGAAGGGCTTTTGCTAACGATGTTTGATTCGCGTTTGCGTTTATCTAATCAGGTAGTTGAGGAAGTTCAGAAGCATTTCAATGATATGGTTTTCAAAACAATTATCCAACGAAATGTAAAACTAAGTGAAGCGCCAAGTTTTGGGGAAAGTATCATTAACTTTGACGCTACGAGTAAAGGAGCCAGCAATTACTTAAGTCTGGCACAAGAAATTATCAAGAAAAACAGTAATTAAGCCATGGCAAAAGCTATAAAGAAACAGGCATTAGGAAGAGGATTATCGGCCTTGTTGAAAGATCCTGAAAATGACATCAAATCGGTAAATGATAAAAACGCCGACAAAGTTGTTGGCAATATCATTGAGCTTGATATTGATGCGATTGAAATCAATCCGTTTCAACCGAGAACGAATTTTAATGAAGATTCGCTACAGGAATTAGCTTCTTCCATCAAGGAATTGGGCGTTATACAGCCTATTACCGTTCGTAAATTAGACTTCAATAAATACCAACTGATATCGGGAGAAAGACGTTTGCGTGCTTCCCGATTGGTTGGCTTAAATACGGTTCCTGCTTATATCAGAATTGCCAATGACAATGAGTCGCTAATCATGGCTTTGGTTGAAAATATCCAACGTCACGATTTAGACCCGATTGAGATTGCACTTTCCTACCAACGATTGATTGACGAAATACAATTGACACAGGAACAGATGAGTGAGCGTGTTGGAAAGAAACGTTCTACGATAGCTAACTATCTGCGATTGTTAAAATTAGATCCAATCATTCAAACCGGAATCAGAGATGGATTCATCAGTATGGGACACGGTCGTGCCATCATCAACATAGAAGATCAGGATGTACAAACCGATATCTATCAAAAGATTGTAAGCCAAAATCTTTCGGTTCGTGAAACGGAAGCATTGGTTAAAAACTACCAAGAAAGCATAAAACCTGCTCCGGCAAAAGCTGCTAAAAAA
>DBIH01000221.1 GCA_002296885.1 Flavobacterium sp. UBA807
TCAGGTTTAGAAAACTGCGTTTTGATTTTTCAGAAAACTCCGATTATTCGTCTCTGTCGATATACGTTTTATTTCCGTTTTTATTGATGTAATATCTTCCTCCTCTTGGCCCGGTGAAAACTTTTTTACCTTTATACGTTCCGGTAACTTTATCTGCTACTTTCTTTTCTGCTGCTTTTGAAGCCGCAGTTTCTTTCATATCTTCTTTTTCTTCAGCAGCTGTTTTTTTCACTTTAGCTGCTGTTTTATTAGCTGTTGCTTTAGCTTTTCCTTCAGCAGATTTTGCTGCTCCGGTTGCCGAAGCACTATTCTCCTTAGCATCTTTATAACGTTTGTCTACAGTCCCATCTTTTTTAAGCTTTGGACCGTCTTTAGCCGCATCTTTAAAACGTTTGTCCGGAGTTCCGTCTTTTTTAGTTTTTGAAGCTGCTTTTACTTCTTTGTCGGCTTTAGCCTTTGTTTCCTTAGCTTTTTTTTCAGTTTTGTCTGCTTTTTCTTTTACTTCTTTTTTTGCTTTTTCAGTTTTGGCTTTAGCTTTTTTCTCTGTTGCTGTTTGTGCATAGAATGTATTTGAGAAAACAAATACCAGGCATAATAAAATTAATTTTTTACTCATGCTTTTAAAATTGATTTTTCGGAATTCGTGAATCTGTGATTTCATGATTTATAAAATTTTTAATTGAACTTAAAATTAGTGATTTTTTTAACGCAAAATTACTTTTGCTCATTTTCATGTTTGTGTTGTCCAAGGTGTTTACCATTGTCATGATGGTGTTTATGATGCTTTCTTTTTTTCCAATTCTTTTCAGGACGTTCATTGTTGTCATTTGCAGGAGTTGTGGCTGGTTTATTTGTCGGAATTACAGTTGGTTTTTTATCCTTAATGTTTAAAAGTCTTTTGGCTTTAGCTTCTTTTGACTCCTGCGGTGGTGCCGGAGCAGGTTTTGTCGGAATCGGACTTTCCTTTTTGTCTTTAATGTTTAACAATCTTTTCGCTTTTTGCTCTTTTGTTTCCTGTGCATAAGCCGCTGTAACAAAAACAGTTGCCAGCAGCATTAAAATTAATTTCTTCATAATCTTTTAAATTTGTTTTGTTTGAATTAAAATTAGTGAAAAAAAGCAGACAAAAATCATTCCAATTAAAAGAATGCTCTTAATTGTACATTTCCTGTGTGGATGGTTTGGCTTGTCTCAGTTTTTCTTCCCTGATAATTGATATTGATATCTAAAAAATCGGTTAGATTTCTTTGCAACAACAATCGCCAGGTCATATTTTTACCGGGCTGTAAACCTTCGAGCATAGTAAAAGCCACCGGCGATTGGGCATCGCCATTAAACTTGTTTTGATACAGCGAAAATTCACCATTCATTGTAAATTTCTTTTCACTGGCATAAGAAAAAGAAGTCCCGAAACGATTTTGAGTCAATTTCTCAATTCCGATTTGGTTTTCCTTGTTTTTATACTCATAAAAAACATCCCAGCTCGTGTTTTTATTAAATAAATAAGAAATTTTCGGGTTGATTTTGTAGCTGTCTACCTCATAATTCTTAGCTGTATAATTATCCGAACTCAAATCTGTGTTTGAAATTTCAGTAGACATGGAAAACAGCCAAGTTTTTTTTAATAAATGAATATATTGTAATTGATGGGTTTTATTTTTAGCTTCCTGTGAGCCAATTGAGAGCAGGGTTTTTATTTTGTTATCGATAAATGTATAGGTTAACGAATGTTTTTGTTTGCCTCGATTGAAAAACAAACTGTTCCTGAAACTTGTATTAAGTCCAAGCATATTTTCATCAGAAGTTGAAAACGGATTTAAATCAAAATTGTCTCCGTTCCGTCTTATTTTTCGCTCTATTAAATAGGAAGTCTGATTATAAAAATGAGACAACACTTTCCTGAAGCCCGCTGCGTTTAACCATTGCGCCGGATTTAAGGTAAGCGATTGCGAGAATTTGTTCTGATGTGTTTTTATAAAAATCTGATTTGGCAAAAACACCCGCACATATTTCGCCTGATCAGGAAACGGAGCGACTTCGAATTCCTGAATCTCTTGAATTCCGTTGCCATTATAATCAATCCATGCATAAACTCCCCGACCGGCATCGACTTCGAGATAGGTAAATTCCTGTTGTGCAATCGTTCCCGAAGTGGTTTCGTAAGCTGTAGTAACCTGCATTAATTGGTTAAAATACTGATCGTTATACAACAATCTCGAATTCAAAGAAGGTTCATTTTGACGCGCAGCATCAACATATTTTAGATTCCTATAATTGACAAACAAAGACAAGTCGCTTTTCTTCGTTTGAATCAATTTCGATTTTAAATAATACGACTGCGATGTATTTACATGTTGTAGAAAACCATTCTGTAAACTGTCGTTCAAACGTTGCAGATAACCCAATTCCACAAAAACCTTAGTACTGTCGCCACGTCCAACAAATGCTCCATATTCGGTAAACTGTTGGCTTAATGCGGATAATTGCTGGGTTGCTGAGAGCCGCTCTTTGTTATTTTCCAGTCGAAGTGTGCTTCCAATCCAATTCTTTTTAAAATTGTATTTAACCTTTGACTGGTTTCGGATAAAAGTTGAATTGGCATAAGTCCCGTCACTTTTCAAATAACTGGCATTTTGCAGGATGTCCCAGTTTTTGAGTTTAAAATTTCCATTAATAATATGACGGCTTCCCGAAAAACTTTTGGAAAAATCCAACTTTTCAAACTGATATGTAAGCTTGCCTTTTTCAGGCAGAATAAAATCCAAACCATTGACAAAAAGGCTTTGGTTTCCGGCAAATGTGGTTAAATTCCAATCGCGGTTGAATTCGATATTGAACAAACGTTCAATCGTTTTGAAATTTTCCTGCACATATTGATAATTCCCAAAAGCATCAATGTTCCATTTTTTCGTAAACAATCGCTGCTTGAAATTTAGTTTTCCTGCGATTCCCTTATTGTTGTTGTCGTCAAGCGAAGAAAACAAATTCAAATCATTATTACTGACCCCGACTTCAAAATCAATCGAAGTTTTCTCACTTGGATTATATTTCCCCAAAACCGTCGCAATTTGGATTTTTGTTGGCGCGATCAATCGTATTATTGGTTCATAATTCCCCTGCGGAACTCCGGCAATTGGCTCAACATATTGATATATTTTTCCAATTGCAGAAGAGTTTGTCAAAATATAATTCCCAAGATTATTGCCAACCAAAGTGAACTTGACATTGTATAATTCATCCGTAGAATTATTCGAATATTCAAAAGCTTCAACGCCATTAACAGTGATTTTTTTATAAAGAATTTTATTCTCAGAATACGAATCCGGATAAGCTGACGGTGCATTCATCAGATTTTGATTGTCTCCTGCATTGCCCAAAATGGCGACCTGTTCAGAGGTTAGATTTTGCTGTAATGGCTGGTTTTTTACATCATTTTCAGAATATAAATATCCTCCCAG
>DBIH01000101.1 GCA_002296885.1 Flavobacterium sp. UBA807
GATTATCAAATAGATGTTTCAACATCTAATACATTTGCAACAACATTACCAGCCTATACAAATGCTTCTACAGCAGGTGCTACAAGTTTGGTGGTTTCTGGATTGAATCCCTTGACAACCTACTATTTTAGAGTTAGGGCAATTGGAATAAGTTGTGGAACTGATAGTGGTACAGGAAGTGCGTCAACACTATGCGGGGCTTATTCAATTCCGTATTCTCAAAATTTCGATACAACTCCTGTAGCAACTTTGCCAAATTGTTTTACTGTATCTAATGACAATCTCGATGCTATTACATGGCAGGTTCAAAATACTTTAGCAGCATCATCGCCAAATGCATATCATCTGACAACCAGTTCGGGAGTTAATAGTGATGATTGGTTTTTTACTCCGGGATTAAATTTAACAGGAGGAGTAACTTATCGACTAAAATTCAAATACAATACTGCTAATACAGGGTCTTCTTCTGAGAATCTTAGGGTAAGACTGGGGTCCAGTGCAACTGTCGCCAATATGAATTCAACCTTATTGAATTTATCTAACTTTGTTAACTCGGCTTATCAGACTGCCATAGTAGATTTTACCCCGGTTATAAATGATATTTATTATTTAGGTTTCCAGGGATTCAGTTTTGCAAATCAAAGTAAAATATTGATAGACGATATTAGTGTCATAGTATCTCCAACCTGCTTTGAACCCACTAACCTTGATATAACTACTGTTGGAGTTACCACTGCTACTCTGACTTGGAACGCGAGTGTGCCTGCTCCATCGAATGGATATAATTACTATGTAAGTACATCAAGCACGACTCCGAGTAATTCAGTTACACCTACCGGATCAGTCGGTGCAGGAGTAACAACAGCAAATATAACCGGATTATTATCCGCTACGTTATATTATGTTTGGGTTAGAGGTAATTGTGGAGGTACTGATAGAAGTGAATGGAGTCTTTTACAAAGCTTCACTACCGATTGCGATGTCCCGGCATACTTAACAGTGACCAATGGTACTTTATGTGGTGGTGGGTCGACAACATTGACAGCTACGGGTTCATCAGGTTCGACTATTGAATGGTTTTCTGATTCCTCTGCAGCTACAGCCCCTTTAGCTACTGGGACAAGTTTTGTGACACCAACGCTTTATTCCACAACGACCTATTATGCCAGATCTAAAGTTAGTGGTGGTTTACAAGTAGTCGGACCAATATCACCTATATTGCAGGGTGGTTCATTAGGAGTCCAATCTAATACGGTATTTATAAGTTTTTCTATTTTCACTACTACAGTTTTTCAATCGATTGATATATATCCTATGGTTTCCGGCCAGAGTGGAGTGATTTATATACTCAATGCAGCCAATACGGTTGTTGGAACAACTAATTATGTAACAAATGTATCGGGAGGAAATACACCGCAGACCATTAATTTATCAGTTAGTTTAACTCCGGGAAATTATTTCCTTAATATGGCTACATTGCCTGCCGGAGGTCTGGTTGTCAATGTTGATAACGGACAACCTCTTTATGCATCTACCGTTTGTAATATTACTGGTAACGATTATGACAATACATTTTATTTATATGCCTACAACTGGAAACTGTCTAATATTTGTAAATCACTTATTACGCCAGTTACCGCTAATATAACACCTCCGCCTCCGATTTCATTTAGTGCTTCTTCAGCAACAATTTGTTATGGAGATAGAACTCCGTTGATAACGGTTTCGGGTTATGGAGCTTATAATAATTTCACCTGGTCACCAAGTACGGGAATTTCAGGTTCAATGGCAGCCGGATTTACATTTAATCCAACCGCAACTACTACTTATTCATTGACAGCCCAGCAAACTTCGGGTGGTTTGTGTGCATCGTTAATTACTTTTACAGTGACCGTAAAAGGTCAGCCTCCGGCCATAAGTTTATCCCCGGCTACTGCTACTATTTGTCAGGGAGTTACTCAGCCTTTAGTTGCAAGTTTGGCTTCTCCAACACCAGTTATAATTTTGAGTGAAGACTTTAATGCGGCTACAAATAATTGGACTACCATAAATAATTCTGCAGGAGGAACGCCTGCTTTAGCAGCATGGACATTGACCAGTAGCCCTTATTTTGCAAGTAGTGTTAACTGGAATAGAACTTTTTCAAGTAATGACAATTCACAGTTTTATTTTACAGATTCTGATGCCCAAGGACCACCGAGTTCTAATGTTACCAAGACTTATTTGGTTTCGCCTACAATTAATTTAGCAGGTTATACCAGTGCAACGTTAAGTTTTTGGCAATATTTAAGATATATTGGAGGAAACAGAGCCAGAGTTGAAGCCTCAATTGATGGAGGAACCACATGGATTGCTCCACCGGCACTTACTCAAACAGCATCTCAAGGAGCATCTAATAGTTTTGTTAACACTACCGTGAATTTGAGCAGTTTAATCGGTAATTCAAACGTAAAGATTCGTTTTTACTATGATGCTACCTATGATTATGGTTGGGCAATCGACAATGTAACTATAAGTGGAAATCTTGCTTTAGAAGTAGTGTGGTCACCGGCAACTGATCTTTACTTTGACCCAGCAGCCACAACTCCCTATATTGCTGGAACACCTACAGGGACTGTTTATGCAAAACCTAATTCAACAATCACATATACAGGAACTGCATTAGGGTCAAATGGATGCTACACGAGTAACACCTCTGTAATAACTGTAATACCAAACGTTGTAACCGGGACACTGAGCGGCAACCAGACTATATGTGGAAACACGCCGCCAAGTAATTTAGTTTTATCAGGATATACAGGTACAATCGTTAGATGGGAATATGCGAATGATGCAGCATTTACATCAGGACTTACAACAATTGCTAATACTACTGCAACACTATCATCTGCATTGATTGGGACTTTTACAGGAAGCAGATACTATAGAGTGGTTCTTCAGAGTGGTTCATGCCCGGCTGTTTATTCTGGCTCAGTTGTGGTTAATTTTGCATCGACCACATGGAACGGAAGCAGCTGGAGTAATGGTGTGCCAAACTCTTCTTTAAAAGCAATCTTCAATGGTAACTATACATCTACAGGTGATCTACAGGCATGTGGGGTTGAAGTTCTTTCGGGAACTGTATTTATCAGTACAGGCCATACGTTAACTGTTCAGAATGATGTTAAAGTAACTTCAGGGACACTTACTTTTGATAATAATGCAAGTTTAGTTCAGGTTAATACTTTGGATGCTAACGGCAATACAATTGCAAATACTGGAAACATTACTTATATCAGAGCCACGACACCGATGTTTAAATATGATTATACTTATTGGTCAACACCGGTCAGTCCTCAAAACCTGTTTAATCTTTCACCATTATCCCCCGCCAATTTATTCCTTCAGTTTAATTCGGCTACCAACTCATGGCAATATATTACCAGTCCGAGTACCACTACAATGGTACCCGCTAAAGGATATATATTCAGGGCTCCAACAACTTTTCCAACTGGAGGACCAGCAACTCCTCAGGTTTTTATTGCAAACTTTGTTGGTGTGCCAAATACCGGTACGATTACTATTCCTGTAACAGGAGGAGCAAGTCAGTTTAATTTATTAGGTAATCCTTATCCGAGTGCGCTTTCGGCGGATGCTTTCCTATTAGATTCAGGAAACTCATCTACATTGAGTGGTACTATTTATTTATGGACACATAATACGCCTTTAAATGCTGCTTATCAATATTCGGGAAGTGATTATGCGATTTACAATTATTTAGGTGGAGTAGGAACAGGTACAGCAGCGACCAACATTGGTTTAAATGTTTCGGTACCAACGGGTAAAATTGCATCGGGTCAGGGATTTTTTATTAAAGGATTGACAAGTGGAACTGCCACCTTTAAAAACAGCATGCGTATAGCAGGAAACAATGATCATTTCTTTAAAATGACAACTCCAGCCGCCAGTATGTCGTCTTTTTCAGATATTGAAAAACATCGATATTGGTTAAATATTACCAATACACAAGGAGCGCTTAAACAGGCATTGATTGGATATGCAGAAACTGCTACTCTCGGCTTAGATCGTTTGTTTGACGGTGAAATGGTTGATGTAGGTAATGTAATATCTTTATATACTATGGTAGACAATACTAAGTTAAGTATACAGGGAAGACCATTACCATTTGATGTTTCGGATATTATTCCGCTTGGGTATAAATCAACCATAAACAGTACTTATGCAATTACCTTAGCAGATTTTGACGGATTGTTTGTGGGGCAAGACATTTATTTGGAAGACAAAGATCTTAACGTTGTTCAGAATCTTAAAGCAGGACCTTATACCTTTACGACCGGTATAGGTACATTTGAAAATAGGTTTGTATTGAAATACACCGATTCTACTTTAGGAAATCATCATCCAGATTTTAATGAAAATGCTGTTCTTATATATAAGAGTACACAAAACAACTTTGTAATCAATACGGGTGCATACATTATGGATAATGTTAAGGTATTTGATATAAGAGGCCGCTTATTGTTGGAGAAAAGAGATGTCAATTCTGGGCAAACAACATTTGATGCCGGTTCAACAAATGAAGTATTATTAGTTCAAATTACCACTACTGACGGCATTATAGTGACCAAAAAAGTGGTTAGATAATCAATCAGGTTTTATAAGATATTACTATTCATCCCTGTTTAGCGGTGGGGATAGTTGTTTAAACTTTTTCCGCACGCTCCAACATTCTTCGCGCACGCTCCAACACTCTTCGCGCACGCTCCAACGCTGTTTGCGAATTATCTAATCCACATTTTTGTAGGTGTGATTTTACTTAGAGAGCATTGATATTTATTTTAGTAAGTAAATTTTTAACAGAAGTAAGGTTTTGTCAACAAATATTGTAAAGTGTTGATATTTTGTTATTTTAGCGTTCAAATTTCTATTAAAAAGCGTTATATTTGGATGCTAATTATAGGTATTTCACAGAGAAAAAATAAATATTTTTCTGTATTTTTTACTAAATCCTCTACTGTTTAAAGGCTTTTACGGTGCCTTTAGTCGGTAGTTTTAACAGTTTGTCGAAAAGTGTTACTTTTTGGTTAAGCAACTGTTAATATTATGTTTTAATGACGTATTTTTAACGTCTTAAACCTACACCTGATTGCTTTTTTGCAGTTGGTTATATAAAGAAATAAATCAAAAAATAAAGTATGAAAAAAACTTTACTTCAAGTCCCGAACCTTTCAAGTTTATTAAAGTATAAAACAATACTTTTTACTTTTCTGTTGTTTCTGGGAATTTCATTGACTGTTAAAGCCCAAACTGTATACTCTTATACATATGGTGAAGTGGCCGGTGGAAGCTATACACCTATCAGCGGAACTAATGCATTTGGTACTTCAACCCCGGATAATGACTACACGGCATTTGCTTCCCAAATTCCATTGGGTTTTACCTTTAACTTTAACGGTACCAATTATACACAGATACGAGCATCAGCAAATGGATACATTACTTTTGGAGGAACCAATATTGCACTTCCAAATAGTGTTATCATGAGTAATAATGATACTTTTGGTGGAGTTGTTTCGGGTTTTACCAGTGCTAATGCCACAAGAGATTTGGTTTATGCCAGTTATGGAAGTTCACCATTGTATACTGCCGCTTCTTATCCTTCAAGTGTAGAATATACTACTACGGGTTCATCCGGAAGTCAAATATTTACCATACAGTATAAAAATATGGTAATCAAAACATCTTCGTCTACAGCCTTTCCTCTTCACAACGGACTTGTTAATTTCCAGATACGGCTTTATGAAGGAACGAATGTTGTAGAAGTTGTACAAAATCAACAAACTACTGTGCCATCAGGAGGTTTTTCTGCAACAACAAATGCGGTTTTTTTCTGTGGTTTGAGAGGGCTTTACAGTGTGACTGCCGATACTAATTTACGTGTTGCCAATTCTGCAGGATGGACTTCCACTACTGCGGGTCCGGTTAACTCGACCACCGTTGGATTGAATTACAGAAATACTTCTTACAGCGGAAATGTAATGACTATGACTTGGACTCCTCCTTGTTATTCTCCTACAGCACTTACTGTTGGATCGCCAACGGCAACAACTGCTCCAATAAGCTGGACAGCTCCGGCTACACCACCTGCAAGTTATTACTATGAAGTAAGAGACGCAAGTTCGACTGTAGTAGCATCTGGCAATATAACAGGAGTTTCTACTACAGCTTCGGGTTTAACCAGTGGTACAACATATACTTTATATGTTCGTTCTTCATGTACAGCTACTTGGGTTACAGGCCCAAGCTTTACAACATTATGTAGTGCAGTTAATATTCCTTATTCGAGAACTTTTGATGAAGGTGGTTTTACTATTCCGGCAATTCCAAACTGTATGAGTGTTGTACAGGTTGGTACAGGAAATCTTTGGACGACAAGTGCTCCCACAGCTTCGAGTACGACAGCTTCATTTACCACAAATCATTTAGTATATGATTCGACTGTTGGAGTGGGAAGTACGAATAATGCAAATGTATGGGCATTTACACCGGGATTGAATTTAACAACCGGTGTTACTTATAAATTGAGTTATGATTATGGAGGTTCTACAGAACTTGCTACCTATGTAAACAAGATGATTGTGAAATATGGTACAACTGCAAGCGATGCCGGAATGACTGTTACACTTGTTGATCATAATAGTATTAAAGCATCTCCTTTGAGCAACAGTATTAGTTTTACTGTTTCATCTTCGGGTGTTTACTATATAGGTTTCAAGATTTATTCAGACATGTCTAATGGACGTTTGTTCTTAGATAACATACAGGTAACGCAACCTGGTTGTGTTGTTCCAACCGGAGTAACGATGGGTTCAATAACAAGTACTTCAGCTACTGCAACCTGGACGGCACCAACGCCGGCACCGGCAAATGGATATGCCTATTATTTAACTTCAGGGGCTAATGTTGCTGCAACAGCAATGGTTGCCGGAACCGTTTATCAGATTGTCACTCCGGGGACTACAAACTTTACTTCGTTTGGTGCAGGTAGTAATACGGCAGGTACCATTTTTACAGCTTCAGGAGCAGGAATAGGAACAGGAGTTGTTTCTGTTGTTCCAACCAGTAGTCCTACCTATACCCAAACTCCAACTGGATATACAGCAGCCGGAGTTAATGTAATAAATTTAACTGGTTTAACAGGGAGTACAGGATATTATATATGGGTACGAGGTAACTGTGGTATCAATGATGCCAGTCAATGGACAACTATGCAATCTTTTGTAACCACAACTCCGTTGAATTACTGTACCACCCCAACTACATCATCGAGTTCATCTTATATTACCAACTTTAAAACTACAGGTGGAATTTCAAATATTTCAAATTCTTCCGGATTTTCTTCTGGAGCTTATGGTAATTACACAGCGCAGGTTGTTAAACAGGTTCCGGGCGGAAGCGTTACTTTTTCCATAAGCAATAACGATACTGGTTTGGGTGCCGGAATAACCGGATGGGTTGACTGGAATAGCGATGGAGTTTTTACGAATTCGAGTCCTGATGAGCGGTTCTATTTTACTTCGCCAGCTGCGTA
>DBIH01000220.1 GCA_002296885.1 Flavobacterium sp. UBA807
ATGCTTCCTACAAGCAAAGCATAATCTTCCATTTGGATAATTACATAAATGAATGAATATAATACGCTCAATGCTGCCCCTATGAACATTGGGAATTTCCTGTTTTTCAATATCGAAATGGAGTACATCGTTATCATGGCAACTACAGAAATTCCGGCAATCGAATACGCAAAACTGAAGGTACTGTGCTCTGTTATTGAAATCAAAAGCGTATAAAACATAATCAACGCCAGACCAATCATAGAGTATTGAAAAATGTGAATGTTGATTTTGCTGATGGACTGGATCAGGAAGAAAATAAGGAAGGTTAAACCGATTACAAGGAATCCATATTTGGAAGCACGCTCATTTTGCTGATATTCGTCCACAGTTTGAATTAATTTCACTCCGAACAGGTAATCATCCAGATTTGGTAAAACATTTGCGTATTGCTGCGAAAACGTCCTGTTGATGTCCAATATTTTCCAATCGGCATGAAAACCTTTTTTGTTGATAGTTTTTGTCGTGTCGCTCGCGGCAAATGTTCCTTCAAAACTTGGTGATTCCCAGTCCGAATCAATGCTTACATCCGTTACTTTTCCGATTGGGATGAATTTTACACTATTGCTTCCGTTGTAGGTGATAGCAAAATTGAAATCTATTTTTTCATTTTTAGTTAGCGCTTTATAATCGAAGATATTAGTCGCCAAAATGCTATACTCACTTTTGTCGGAATTTTGGGGCTCAAATGTAAATTTATCTGAATTCAGTTGAATTTTCAATTCGCTTTTGATGCTTTTCAGATTGGTTGTCTTTACAATTATTGCTGCCTTATCCCATTGAATGTTTTCTTCGGCAATGCTGAGTTTTGAGAAATTAGGACTTAAAAAATTGCCTTTAAAACTCATATCTGCCGTGAAAACCACATGATTGAAAATGCCCCTTTTAAGCGATTCGTTCTTCTTGATGTTTGAAGTATTTTTCAGTTCATTCGGAAAGAAATAAGCATAATTGCTGATTGCTTTTCGCTCAATTGTCGTAATTCCGGTTTTCGGATTGCTAACATTATAAGCTTCATAGCTTGTGTAAGGAATACGAAGTATCGGGCCATAAAACATAACGTCTTTTCCCCATAAATTGGTGACTTCATCCACCATTTCGGATTTGCGCTGTGAGCGTTCGCTGATTAAATTTTGGACGAAGAATAATGGAATTAATAAGACCAGTGTTAGAAATCCTACCATCAGCATTTTGGCGGTTGTTGATTGAAAGAATGATTTTTCTTCGTGAATTTGTGTTTCTTGATTTTCTTGATTTTCCATGATTTTAATTGGTTCTTAGTTAAAATAAATTATTGTGAAATACGATGTTTAGATATAATAATGCGATTGGGATGTTTGATAGAAGAATCATAATCCGAATGACTAATGTTTCCCGTTCACGAGGTTTTATTATTAATTGGTAAATCAGATTGATTAATGCAATTCCGTTGAGAAGGATTGCCAGAATTACGTATAATAATCCAAAAATTAGTATTTGCTCAACCTCTGGAAACTGTAAATGCGCAACAAGAAATAGTGTTCCGATTCCGAAGGAAGTCAGTGCTAAATAAGTTGAAAATTTTCCAGTGTCTGATTGTGTTTGTGTTACCATGACTTAATTGGTTTTTTGTTTAGAAGTGAAAATGAAATGCTATAAATAAGAAAGATAAAAGAGCCTAAAAGAATTGTAAATTCATAAACATCTGAGTTGAAAATGTTTTTAAGAATGTTGTAAAATAGTTCAATAGGGTGGCTCAGGATATCCCAGCTGTTAAAGCGTAATATCCTTCCGAGATAGATGCCAAAGCTTGTTAGATAACATATGGCAAAAATTATTAGAAAGCATTTTTTAGTTTCGTATTTCATTTCCAGAATTCGATGAATGTGAAACAGAGAAACAATTCCTGCGTAAAATCCAGCAATAGTAAAACTGGTAAGCAGTAAAGCATCAAAAAGATATTGCAAATCTGAACTATGATGGAGGTGAATAAAATCCGTCAGTAGATAGAATGCATTTGGAAGAAAAATAATCCATCCAAAAAAGAGCGCATAGAATATGAAAGTTCCGGGAACTGCAGTTTTAATCTTGGAAGAAAGTGCATAAGGAATATACCCCAGAAATAAATTCCAAATTAAAAAGAGCAAATAAATATCATGTGTGATTTTAACCCTCAAAAGCATTAGAGTAAGCGAAAGTATTCCCATTAGAATTAAGCAGGAATTCTGTTTTTTGTTGAAGAGATAAATGGTTAGTATACGATTCATAATATATAAATTAAAAGCACTTTGAATTTCAAAGTTAAATAATAAAAAAATAGATTAACTTTTTGTGATTAATTTTTCCAGGGCTTCAATATGATCTCTGAATGCTTTCTTTCCTTCTGTTGTTGCAATATATCTTGTGTTTGGTTTTTTGCCAATAAACTGTTTTTCAATCATAATATAATTTTCAGTTTCCAGCGCTTTGGTATGACTGGCAAGATTACCATCGGTAACGCCAAGTAATTCTTTGAGCATATTAAAATCGGCACTATCATTGACCATCAATACCGACATAATCCCAAGACGAATCCTGTGATCAAACGCTTTATTGATATTTTGAATGATGTTTTTCATGGTCACAAAAATAGTTTTCTTTTAGAAATCTGCTGAAAAATTAGGAGGTAATACTAATTTACTGTTATTACTATCCATTTCTGAGACTTTAATTTTTGACAAAATTGATTCAAGCAATGGCAACATATTGTTTAGGCTTTTCGTTTTAATTAAAAAATTCCATAAAGGCTCAAATTTTTTCCAGCCTCCAGCGTATAGCAAATGCTTTAACTTATGTTTATGTGAGTTATGATTCATGCTGGCTTCAAATATATTCGACCAACTGTAAAATTCCTTATAAGCCCAATCGTAGCCTTTTTTTAAATCCTCGGCTGATATGTTTTTGGTTTGATAAACTACATTTCGGGTGTCGTATAAGTCCCAGTTTCGCGTCAAAATACGCCCCTGATTGTCTAAATCAGCAAACAATTTGGTTCCGGGATAGGGAGTA
>DBIH01000097.1 GCA_002296885.1 Flavobacterium sp. UBA807
GAGTCGCCGTCCTCCTTGTAGTTCTTCGCCGCGTTGATGCCGCCCTGCGCCGCGATCGAGTGCGCGCGCCGCGGGCTGTCTTGGTAGCAGAAGTTCAGCACGTTGTAGCCGGCCTCGCTGCTTAAGCTTGCAATTTATTCTTTCCCAACTTTTTGGTTCGGGATTTCATTTTTCAGCGTTATATTATAAATCGGTTTCCAACAGCACTCAGGAAGATATCTACTGCACGATCAATTCAAAATTGAATGTGACCGTCGTTTCGGTTTTAATGGGAACGATAATGTTTTTTTCTTTTCCGTTATTATCAAATATTTACGATAATTTTCTGTTGGATGATTTTAGATTTAATTTGATTTTATCAACAGTATTCATAGCGATCAACAGGGTTTTGTTTTCCGAATTGAATGCATCAAAAAAATTCGCTACAATTGGAAAACTCTACATTGCAAAATCTGCTGTTTATTTATTGATATTGACATTGATGATGCTAAAAATCATTGACTTTAAACAGTATGTCAATTGTCAATTATTAGTGCCCGAGCTTATAATCTATCTGTATTATGCTTTCATTGTGATAAAACATTTTTCAATATCAAATGACTTTCAGCCATTCCGATATTTTAAAAGAGATATGTATTTCGGAATTAAATCCATTTGGGGAACCATTTTCCTTGAAGCCAGCACCAAAGTTGATGTATTGATGCTGGGTGTTTTTGTCAGTCCCGAAAAGGTTGGTATTTATAGCATAATTTCGATGATATCCGACTTATTTTTAAATATTTCAACGGCTATCCGGACATTCATAAACCCCGACATCACGCTGAATTTTATAAATAACAGACAAAATTTCATCAAATTTATTATACAGAAAGTTAAATTCTCTTATCAGATTTTATTGCCTATAATTGCCTGTATTATTTTTTCTTTTTACACTGTAACCAATTTTATTCCAAAATATTATATGTACAAAGAAGGCTTTTTTGCATTAGTGCTGCTTTGTATGTTTTTGGCATTGGTTTCCGGATTTATTCCACTAATGCTGACTTTTGGACAAATAGGAAAACCCAACCTGCAATCAATTAATTTTTTAGTTTTGTTCCTTGCTAATGTATTATTGAATTATCTGTTGATTCCATTATACGGAATTGAAGGAGCATCTATTGCGACAGGGTTATCCTATCTGATTTATACGCTTTTTTTCAGAACGCTTTTACATTATACAAAAACACAAAATTGATTTTAATCAAAAAATAAAATGCTCGAACTAAAAGAATTTACCACAAAAAGTGGCGAAAAAATCCTTTACAACGGAAATCCTGATTTTGATAAACTGGAAACATTTTCAGAAGGAGTCGGCGATATATGGCACAGTTCTTTTGAACAAGGATATAAAAATGCATTTCCCGAATTAGTTTATCAAACAGCTACTTTTTTTTGGTTTCTTAAAGACTTTGATAATTTAGATGTATGTGTTAGCTGGAGAGTGAATCCCAATCATTTTGCTGTGCGTAAATCAGTTTGGGAAACCCTTAATGGTTTTGATGCCGATTATAAAAATGTTCAGATGCAGGCACTCGATTTTGGTTATAATGCATTGCGGATTAGCGGAGGAATTCCACTTTATGTAAAAGGATTGTTTGAGAGTGATGTAAAAGAAAAAATTACTATTTCTGCAAAAGACAGATATGCATTCTTTATAAAGAACTTTAAGATTGATCATGCTGTTTTCATGATTTATCGTGAAGGTTTCTGGAAATTAAAGGAATGGAATGCTTTTTTTTATGCTAAAAAGAAATATAAAAAATCTGATGAAAAGGCAATCATAAAGCCAAGAGAACTTAAACCAATTCAGGGAAATCCGACGGTGAGTTACATCATCCCAACGATGATGCGACAGGATTATACATTGAATTTATTAAATGATTTGTCGCAACAAAATTATAAACCTACTCAGGTTGTTATAGTTGATGCAACTCCGGAAAATCAAAGAAATGAAAGTTTATATAATCCGGCTAATTATCCTTTTGAACTAATTGTAAAATGGCAGGTGTCTAAAGGAAGCTGTAGAGCCAGAAATGAAGCTATCGATTTATGTACCGGTGATTATATCATTTTTGGGGATGATGATATAAGGCTACCGGCTGAATATATTCAGAATCATATCAGCTTTTTGCAAACCTATAATGCCGGTGCTTGTAACGGTTTGGATATCCGTGCCGATCATCAAAAACAGAATCTTGATGATCTGAAATATAAATTGAATAATTATGGGAAAGGAAGATACTTGTCTGGAGTTGCCCAAATTTATAATAATGCAAATAATTGTGTCAAAAAAGAATATGTCGATGCTTTAATTGGAAATGATATAAACTATGATGGCGGCTATGGAGAAGACATTGATTTTGGTTTTGATTTATTAAAAATTGGTGTAATTGTACTTCAAAATCCTTTCTCGACAAATTTGCATTTGAAACCACCTGTCGGTGGCTATCGTTTTTGGGGAAATCAGGCAAAAATTACCGGAAAAAAAAGAAAAAAACAACCATGGGAATTAGATGTTCCTGTAAAATGGATTCGACCAATTCCGAGCCCTACATTGATGTATTATTACTATAAACAATTTGGTAAAGAAACAGTTAATGAATACAGGCATAAGTACTTTTTCCTATTTCTTTTTAAAGGTTCAAAATTGTTGATGCCGATAAGATTTTTAAAAATGCCATACCGTCAATTGCAGTTTAACAAATCTATTTTTTACGCCAAAAAGCTATTAAAATTAGGTAGACGCACCAAATAATTATGAATTTTACCCTGATCGTCTGTACCTATATGAGGCCAATTCCTTTGCTGAATTTGTTGAATTCAGTCAAAGAACAAACTCTTTATCCAAACGAAATTCTAATTGTTGACGGCTCTACAAACAACGATACTGAAAATATGTTAAGCCAAAATAAGTTTCAGAACCTTAAATATTTTTTGGTATCAGAACAGGATAGAGGCTTAACCAAACAAAGAAATTTTGGGGTCTCTAAAGTAACTGACAGTTCAAAAATTATATGCTTTCTGGATGATGATACTGTTTTGGACCCTAATTACTTTAAAGAAATAATAAAAGTTTATTCAATTTATCCTGAAGCGCTTGGTGTAGGAGGCTATATAACTAATGAATCAAAATGGACAAAAGTAACTGACGATTATGTGCCAACAATCAAAGAATTTGCGTACGATGGGTGGAAACAAAAAGACGGAAGCCGTTTTGTTCTGCGAAAAAGATTTGGACTTGACAGCAATACAAAGCCTGGATTCTTACCTGAATTTTCAAACGGGAGAAGTATTAGTTTTTTACCGCCTTCGGGCAAAATATATGAAGTAGAGCAATTAATGGGAGGTGTATCTTCTTTTCAAAAATCGGTCTTCGATACTTTAAGTTTTTCTACTTATTTTGAAGGCTATGGTTTGTATGAAGATGCCGATTTTACACTTCGACTTTCTAAAATAGGTAAATTGTATGTCAATACAAACGCGCAGTTAGAGCATTTTCATGACGAATCAGGAAGACCAAATAAATATAAATACGGAAAAATGGTTGTGAGAAATGGATGGTATGTTTGGAGGGTAAAATATCCAAACCCTTCTCCGAAAGCTAAATTTAAATGGAATGCAATCATATTATTGTTGGCACTTATAAGATTTAGCAATATATTTACAACCAATAAAAAACAAGAGGCATTGACCGAATTTGCGGGAAGAATAGTTGGTTGGCTTTCATTATTTATTAATAAACCACTTTAGAGATATATGAAAACGCAAGACGAAATTATTGAAATCAACAAAAAACAAAAAGATTTTTATAATTATAAAAGCGATAAAAAAAACCTGCCAACCAAAATTTGGTATTATTTTAGGGAAAAAACCCTTAAAAAAATCAGAAAAGATATCGGTATTCTCAGCGAGTCATACGAAATCCATAAAACTTGGTTTGGCGATTTATCAAATAAAAAAGTATTAGATTTAGGGTGTTATGCAGGCAATCATTGGAGCTTGTTTATGGCTGAGCACAGCAAGGAATTTATCGGTTTAGATTTAAGCGATGTTGCCATTGCACAGTTAGCCAACAGACTGAAACCTTTTCCAAATGCAAAAGCTATAGCTGCCGATTTCCTTTCTGATGAAGATTTCCCTGATAAGGATTTTGACATTATTTATGCCTATGGTGTTTTACATCACTTCCAAAATCCAGACGTGCTGATTGCCAGATTAAATGAAAAATTGGCTCCGGGCGGCGTAGTCATAAGTTATGATCCGCTGGAAACCAGTTTACCGATAAAAATCATGAGAGTCATGTACCGTCCGTTCCAATCTGACAAAGATTGGGAATGGCCGTTTACCAAAAAAACCTATTATAAGTTTGCGAAAACCTTCAATATTGTTGAGCGCCACGGACTTTTAGGTCAGGCTAAATGGTATTTTATAATGAATTTTGTTCCATTTATGTCAGATGAAAAAAGACAAAGCATCGGAAGAAAATGGCATAAAAAAGACTGGGATAAATCTGCAAAATCAGACAGTCATTTGTTTAAATGCATGCACTTAACCATGTTAATGCAAAAAAAATAAAGCGCGATGAAATTTGCCATAATTACTCATGTCATTCATGGTAAAATTTCAGACAAGTATTTTGGCTATGAACCGTATGTTCGCGAAATGAATTTATGGATTAAGAATGTTTCTGAAGTCTTAATTGTCGCGCCTTTACACACTACTCCCAAAACCCCAATTCAGGAATTTTATCAGCACGAAAAAGTAACTTTCGTTCCTGTTGATAATTTTGACATTTCCAGTTTCAAAAACATTTTACATTCGCTGATTGTGATGCCCAGAATTGTTTGGAGAATCTTTCAAACGATGAAAAAGGCAGACCATATTCATTTGCGTTGTCCCGGAAACATTGGTTTGTTGGGTTGTTTAGTCCAGATGCTGTTTCCGTCAAAACCAAAAACGGCAAAATATGCAGGAAACTGGGATTCAAACGCAAAGCAACCTTTTACCTATCGTCTGCAAAAATGGATTCTTAGCAATACATTTTTGACTAAAAACATGCAGGTTCTGGTTTATGGCGAATGGGAAAATAGTACAAAAAACGTCAAGCCTTTTTTTACTGCCAGTTATTTCGAAAAAGATAAAATTGATGTTAAACCCAAAGAATTATCGGGAAGAATTTCATTTGTTTTTGTCGGAACACTTTCCAATGGGAAGCAGCCGATTTATGCTGTAAAACTGATTGAACAGCTTCATAAAAATGGGAATAATGTTGAATTAAAGATTTATGGTGAAGGTTTTGAAAGGACTATCTTGGAAAAATATATTTCAGAAAACAGCTTGGAAAATATTGTAAAATTGATGGGGAATCAAAATCAGGAAGCGGTTAAGAATGCCTATTTAGAAAATCATTTTGTAATTTTACCGTCCTTGAGCGAAGGCTGGCCAAAAGTTGTTGCCGAAGGTATGTTTTGGGGTTGTCTGCCAATTGCTTCACGAGTTTCCTGTGTTCCGAACATGCTTGGAAATGGGGATAGAGGTTTGTTGCTCGACTTTAAATTAAATCAAGATGTTGGAAGCATCGAATCAATTTTAAAGAATACTAATTTGTATCAGGATAAAGTAAATAAAGCCATCAACTGGTCAAGACATTATACTATGGATGTTTTTGAAAACGAAATCAAACTCCTTTTACAATCATGAGGATAATTCAAATTATCGATTCATTGGAAATTGGCGGAGCCGAAAAAATGGCAGTCAATTATGCTAATGGGCTTACCAAAAAAGCTGATTTCTCAGGTTTGGTTGCTACAAGAGCGGAAGGAAATTTAAAATCGCAGTTGAATGATGATGTATGCTATCTTTTTTTGATGAAGAAAAGAACCATTGATATTTCGGCAATTTTGAGGTTGAGAAAATTTTGTAAAGAAAACAAAGTTGATCATCTGCAACCACACAGCAGTTCTTATTTCACGGCATTGTTGGTAAAAATTATTTATCCAAGAGTGAAAATAATTTGGCATGATCATAATGGCTTGAGCGAATTTATCAGTTCGGAAAAATCATTTGCCTTAAAAATTGCATCTTTCTTTTTCAAAGGAATCATTGTGGTAAATTATAAACTTAAGGCTTGGGCGGAAAGAGAACTGAATTGCAAGAACATAATTTATTTGCCAAATTTTACCAGTATTGATTCATCGACATCAATTGAAACAAAATTAAAAGGAATAACAGGAAAGCGCATTTTGTGCCTTGCCAATTTAAGAGACCAGAAGAACCATTTCTTCTTACTGGAAGTTGCAGAAATGCTAAAAAATTCTTCTCCAGATTGGACATTTCATTTGGTCGGAAAAGATTTTGAGGATGATTATTCAAGTCAAATAAGAGAATTAATCAAAAATAAAGAACTTGAAAATAATGTCTTTATTTATGGTTCTAAAAATGATGTAAAAAATATTATTAACCAATCCGATATTGCAATATTGACCTCAAAGTCGGAAGGCTTGCCAATTGCATTGATTGAATATGGTTTGTCAAAAAAGCCGGTCGTATCAACAAAAGTTGGCGAGATTCCATTAATTATAAAGGATGGTGTAAATGGTTTTATGGTTGGTGCAAATGATACCGATTTGTTTCATCATAATTTATTAAAGCTTATTAATGATGAGGGCTTAAGGATACAATTAGGGAATTCACTGCATCAGACAATTATTGAAAACCATTCGGAAGAGGGCGTAATTACTAACTATTTGAATTGGGTTGAAGCCTGTAGAAAATGAAAGATAAAAAGTATTTTTTATTAATTGGAGTACACATTCTAATAGGATTTTTAATTTATCTTGTTAGACCATTGTCACAGGTTTACTGTATAGTTCAACTGGTTTTTGGATTATATATCGTAATGAAAACCCGAAATAGGAATAATGAAGTTTTATATGTAGCTGCATATATTGTGGGTAGCGAGGTTTTTTTGAGGATGACAGGAGGTAATCTATTCTATGAAACCTCAAAATATGGGGTGATGGTTTTTCTTCTTTTAGGAATGTATTATAATGGTTTTTCAAAAAATTCTGTACCTTTTTGGATTTATTTATTGCTACTGTTACCTGGGGTCGTAGTAGCAACTGAGACTCTAAATATGAGTACAGAAATTAGAAAAGCAATTGCATTTAACATATCAGGACCAGCCTGTTTAGGTATTGCAAGTATTTATTGCTATGAGCGAAAAATTTTGCTTTCACAACTTAATAATATTTTGTTAGCCTTAGCTTTACCAATTTTCTCAACAGTTGTTTATCTAGTCATATACACTCCGGATTTAAAAGAAATTCTGGTTGGAACTGGTTCAAGCCGAGAAACATCAGGTGGGTTTGGACCAAATCAGGTAGCTACTTTATTAGGGATCGGAATGTTTGTTTTTTTTTCGCGGTTAATTTTAGAATCAAAAACAAAATTATTATTTATTATAAACCTAATCATATTATTTAATATTACTTACAGGGGATTGGTTACCTTTTCAAGAGGAGGAATGCTGACAGGTTTTATAATGATTATAATGTTTATATTATATTTATTCATAAACACAAAGAGTAAGGGTAAATTGAATCTTTACCGCATGGTTATTATTATGTCAGCTGCCTTTGTTGTCACATGGTTGTACACGTCTAATCAAACAGGAGGATTGATTGATAAAAGATATGCCAATAAAGATGGGGCAGGAAGAGTAAAAGAAAGCCAATTAACAGGGAGAGAAGAAATTTGGGACAGCGAAATAGATGATTTCCTTGATAGTCCCGTATTTGGAGTTGGAGTTGCTAAAGCTATTGAAATAAGGCAGGTAAATAACGGAGGTGATATTATTGCTTCTCATAGTGAAATATCGAGAACATTAGCTGAGCATGGTGCTATGGGAATAATGGCACTTCTAATTGTGTTTTTTACACCAATCTTTTTATTTTTTGATAATCGACAGCATATTTATATGTTCTGTTTTTTACTCTTTTGGTTGCTGACAATTAACCATGCTGCTATGCGAATAGCTGCTCCCGCATTTGTATATTCGTTATCTTTGTTAAAAGTTTATATGGATGAAGAACCTTCTTTACATAGGAAATAAGCTCTCTAACCACGGTTATACCTCGACCTCAATTGAAACACTGGGAGGGTTCCTAGAAGCGGAAGGGTTTAATGTATATTACGCATCATCTGAAGAAAATAAGGCTTTAAGAATGCTTGAAATGATTTATAAAACATTCAAGTATTGCAGAAAGGTCGATTATGTTTTAATAGATACTTACAGCACAAAAAACTTTTGGTATGCTTTTATTGTCTCCCAATTGTGTAGAATCTTGAGACTAAAGTACATCCCAAAACTTCACGGAGGGAATTTACCAGATAGAATCAATAGGAGCAAATATTTCTCAGATATGATATTTCGTCATGCATTTATTAACATAGCACCTTCATACTATCTTTTCGAAACATTCAAAAATAATGGTTATACCAATTTAAAATATATACC
>DBIH01000005.1 GCA_002296885.1 Flavobacterium sp. UBA807
CCAAACTCCTTAGCAACTTTCGGGCTGCTCGTATCAAATAGCGTTCCATCTTCCAAAAAACCTGAATACTCAATATAAATTGTTTCTCCTGTTTTAGGTTTTTCCCCAGCGCATTCGGTTGTTATTTTGCAGGCAAGTCCAGTTCCCGTTTTTATTGCAGTTTTTCTTAAGTCTTTAAAATAAGCAACTTTCTGTTCTTTAGCTGACTTATTGTTTTTGAAATAGTCGCTAAAAACTTTCACAGCATCAAACTTCTTAACATCTTCACCTTTACGGATAATGGTTACTTCAGTCATCTCGTCATTTTTTTCAATTGAATTAACGACTTTCATACCGTCAATGACATAACCGAAAACATTATAACTACCATCCAACTGAGGTGTTGGTTTTAATGTAATGTAAAATTGACATCCATTGGTATTCGGTCCTGAATTTGCCATGGCAACTGTCCCTGCTTTATCATGTTTTAAACCTGAAACTTCATCTTTAAAAGTATAACCCGGATCTCCATTGCCATTTCCCAATGGGTCACCACCCTGCACAACAAAATCTTTTTCCACTCTATGAAAAATGATGCCGTCATAAAATGGTTTCCCTTTTAGATCTTCCATTACAAAAGGATTATTACCTTCGGCTAACGTCACAAAATTAGCTACTGTTATTGGTGCTTTTTTATAGTCAAGCTGTATAAGTATTTTCCCTTTTGGCGTTACGATCTGAGCGTATAGACCGTCTTTAAGGTTTTTGTATTCATCTTTACACGAAGTAAGACTTAGAGCAATGATTGCTAAGAAAAGATAAATCTTTTTATTCATTTTAATTCAATTAATTATTCAGTTTTTGGTTTGCTTTCTACTTTTTCAGGTGCTTTAAAATCATTAAGCGTTACCGTACAGATTATTGGCTGGTTTGATTTAATCAATTTGTTGTCACCATGAGAGCCATAAGCCATGTGTGATGGGAACAGGAAAGTAACTTTTTCATTTTTGTGCATCAGTTTTATACCATCACGCAAACCCATCATGATATTCTCTTTGTCTACATGATACGTTTGTGGACGCAATTCTACTTCTGAATAAAGAATGTTTCCTTTAAAATCCATAATTTCATAATCAAACTGGGCAATATCACCTTTTTTGGGACGAAGTGTGTCTTTTTCGTTTTTGGCTACATAAGTGTACCAGTATCCTTTTTTTGACGCCAAATACTTGATCTTTGGATTGCTCTTGATAATAGAATCAATTTTTCCTTCTTCGCCGGCAACTAATTTTTTATTTCGTACTGCCGATTCTTTCATAAAAGTTCCCGATTTACGCGAAATTGGCATGCGGGCCTGCTGTTGTTTACAACTCAGGAACGTTATAAACATCACAAAAAGAACCATTATTTTAGTTAGGTTTCTCATATTTAAATGGTTATTTTAGAAATCAAATCTTCAAATTTAGTGAGTGTTGCTTTCATACTATCGTATGATTTTCCGCCTGCCGCATTAATGTGTCCACCTCCATTGAAATAATCACGGGCAAATTGATTCACATCGAAATTACCTTGTGAGCGGAATGAGATCTTAATTATATTTTCATCTTTATGCTCAATAAAAATGGCGGCAAAATGAATTCCTTTTATGCTTAAGCCGTAATTTACAACTCCTTCGGTATCCCCTTTTTCATAATGGAACTCATCAAGCTCTTTTTGCGTCAGTGAAGTATAGGAAGTTTTATATTCCGGAAAAACTTTCATGTTCTGCAAAGCTCTTCCCAAAAGCTGTAATCTGTTATACGAATTGTCATCAAATAGTAAATTGTGAATCTCGCTGTTATCAATTCCCAGATCAATCAATTCGGCAACAATTCTGTGCGTTGTGCTTGTTGTTGAAGGAAATCGGAATGAGCCCGAATCAGTTGTGATTCCGGTATAAATACATGTAGCTATGGTTTTATCTATCAACTGTTTTTTATCCAGAAATGAAATAAAATTATAAATCATTTCGCAGGTTGAACCTATGGCTGTATCCGAATAGGTATAGGTTGCATAAGTATCCGGTTTTTGATGATGATCAATCATAATCATCGGCACAGAAAGCTTATTTAAAACCTGTTCCATTTCACCTGTTCTGTGCAATGCATTAAAATCCAGAGTAAAAATCAATTCAGCCTCATTTAGGATTTTGGTGCAGTTTTCCCTGTCATTTTCATAAATCAACACACTTTCAGAGCCAGGCAACCAAGCAAGGAAACCCGGAAATTCGTTAGGTGAAATTACAACTGCCTTATGATTTAATTTTAAAAGAAAATGATACAATGCCAAAGTAGAACCCATAGCATCACCATCAGGGCTTCTGTGCGGAATGATAGCAATTTTTTTAGGTGTTGCCAATAAATTCTGAATGGCAATAATAGCTTCTTTTTTCATCGTTGGCGAATGTAGTAAAAAATGAAATAAAGATTACACAGATTAAGGAGATTTTAAGTTTTATTTGGACAAGAAAAAGCCAAACCAAACCGCAAAAATACCGAGAATCAGGCTTAGCGCAATATATCCAAATGCCAACAGCGAATTATTATTCTGGAACAGATTGTAATTTTCCATTCCAAAAGTGGAAAAAGTGGTATAACCACCACAAAATCCAGTCACTAAAAACCATTTCAGATTGGAATCGGCCAGATTGTTTTTTGCTAAAACTCCAATAAACAAGCCAATTAAAAAACAACCAATAATGTTGGCGATAAATGTCGCCAGCGGAAACTGATTCGACCAGAATTTAGAAACCAAAACAGTGGTCAGAAAGCGAAGGACACTTCCTATGGCCCCGCCAATCGCTATGTATAAAATTGTTTTTAGCATTTTAAGGTTTGAATTTTTTTGGTAAACTTGCTTCTTCCGTTTTGCTGGATGGTTCGATGAGTTTGTTTAATTGCTTGATTTCATCCGGGGTTAATTCACGGTATCTTCCAACATGGACATCAAGATTTATATTGATAATCCGTGTTCTTTTCAAAGCGGTAACTTCGTAACCAAGATATTCACACATTCTCCTGATTTGGCGGTTCAGACCTTGAGTCAGAATAATCCGGAATACAAATTTGCTGATTTGTTCCACTTTGCATTTTCGGGTAACCGTGTCCAAAATTGGTACGCCATTACCCATTTTCTGAATGAATCTATCCGTAATAGGTTTGTTGACGGTTACGATATATTCCTTTTCGTGATTGTTTCGGGCACGAAGAATCTTGTTGACAATATCGCCGTCATCCGTCATAAAAATCAAACCCTCACTGGCTTTATCGAGTCTTCCAATCGGAAAAATTCGTTTTGGGTAATTGATATAATCTACAATATTATCCCGGACACTCTGATTTGTAGTACATTCAATCCCAACAGGTTTGTTGAATGCCAGGTAAATTGGCTTTTCTCTTTTTTCCCGAATCAGTTTTCCATCAACCCTGATTTCATCATCAACAGAAACTTTGGTACCCATCTCAGGAATTTTTCCGTTAATGGTAATTCGCCCTTCTTCTAACAGTCTGTCTGCTTCGCGACGCGAACAAAATCCCGATTCAGAAAGAAATTTATTAATGCGTGTCTGATTGGTTTCCATAGGGCAAATATAAGACAATTTAGTTCCGTTCTGTTTGGTTTTTCATGCTACAATTAAGTAGCCAATTTTTGATAAGTACGTTAATAAAAGGTTTCAAAAAAGTGAAAAAAAGGTTTGTAAGTAGTAAGTTTTTGTTATTTTTACCCACATGAATATACGTGGAAAACTTATTATAATTGGTGGTGCTGTTGACAAGGGCAGTTTTACTGAGACAGATTTAGATAGAAATGCTGCGAAAAATTTAAATTTTTTTGAAGCAGGTATTTTAAAAAGAATTATTGACGAATCGAAGCACAGAGCAGATTCGCGCATTGAAGTTATTACAACTGCTTCAAAAATCCCAAAGGAAATTGGTCCTGAATATGTAAAAGCATTGCACTATCTTGGCGCAGATAATGTTGATGTTTTAAACATTGAACGCCGTGAACAGGCTATGGAACCTGAGGTTTTAGCAAGATTAAAAGCTGCAGATGTAGTGATGTTTACAGGTGGTGACCAATTGCGACTAACATCTATTCTTGGAGGAACGCCATTCCATGATATTTTATTGGACAAATATCATAATGAGGATTTTGTTTACGCCGGAACTTCTGCAGGAGCGGCTGCGGCTTCAAATAATATGATCTATCAGGGAAGTAGTAGCGAAGCATTGCTAAAAGGAGAAGTGAAAATCACTTCTGGCTTAGGTTTGATTGATGGTGTTATCATTGATACGCATTTTGTACAACGCGGCAGAATCGGACGTTTGTTTCAGGCTGTTGTAGGAAATCCAAAAGTACTTGGAGTTGGACTTGGAGAAGATACCGGTTTGTTGATTACCAACAATTCGATGATGGAAGCTATTGGTTCAGGTCTTGTAATTCTTGTTGACGGAAAAGAAATTAAAGACACAAATCTGACTCAGGTTGAATTAGGTCAGCCCATATCAATCAATCATCTGGTAACACATGTAATGAGTATTCACGATACTTTTGATTTGAATACTTTTAAAATGACTATTAAAAGTTCGCAATATGTATAGATAATTAGACTACTTAGACTGGCTTAGACTACTTAGAAAGTTTTTTCCAATCTAAAAAATCTAAAAAATCTAAAAAGTCTAACAATCCAAGAAGTCTAAAATGTCTAAAATCATCATCCACGGAGGTTTTTTCTCAGAATCGTCAACCAATCACGAAACCAAAGTCGCCAAACAGCAGGCGTTGCTTCGTATTGCAAAAGATTCGTATGATTATTTGAAAACGCACACCGCAATGGAAACAGTAGTTTATGCGACTACTCTTTTGGAAGACGATGAATTGTTTAATGCCGGAATTGGTTCCCAAATCCAAAGCGATGGAAAAATCAGGATGAGTGCTTCTTTGATGGATGGATCGACTATGAAAATGAGCGGCGTTATCAATATTGAAGAAGTAAAAAACCCGATTCAGGTTGCCCAGGTTTTACAGAATTATGAAGACAAAGTTCTTGGCGGAAGCGGAGCAACCAATTTTGCCAGAGAATATGGTTTTAAAAAGTTCTCTACTGAAACGCCACAACGAAAGGCAGAATATGAAGCCAAACTTGCCGCTACGAGAATTGGAACTGTTGGCTGTGTAGCTTTAGACAAAGACGGAAAAATTGCTGTTGCCACTTCAACCGGTGGAAAAGGCTTTGAAATCCCCGGAAGAATCTCGGATTCGGCAACCGTTGCCGGAAACTATGCCAACGAATTTTGTGGTGTGAGTTTAACCGGTGTTGGCGAAGATATTGTAAGTGGGGCAGTAGCAGCCAAAATCGTAACAAGAGTAACTGATGGTTTTTCATTAGAAAAGGCGTTCGAAAAAACCTTTAACGAATTACTCCCTTTTGATGGTTTTGCTGGCGCCATCGCCATTGACAACAATGGAAATATCTTCCATCAGGATTCGCATCCAAGCATGGTTTTTGCCAGTTTTGATGGTGAGAATGTGGAAGTATTTAATTAATCAAATCTTATTTACATAAGGCTTACTGCGTGAGCGATGGAAGCAAAGTGCCATGCACTGCGGACAGCGCGACCTGCCTTTGGCAGGACACGCCATAAAAAAATCCCTGTTGAAAGACAGGGATTTGAGATAGTAAAATAAAATTATTTTTTGATTGGAACTGCTGGCATATTCGAATTCCAGCAATCGCGAAGCAGTTTCCATTTTCCATCTTCCATTTTGTAAACTTCGATAGATTTCCCTTCATCAATCACTTTTCCGTCTTTTCCAGTCATTGACCACGAATTTTCTGCAGTCAGATTTGTATCATTTCCCCAAAGTTCAACAAGGCTAATTTTAATTTGAGGCGTATCTCCTTTAAACCATTCGGTAAAGGATTTTTGAATAGCCGGTCTTCCTTCAACTGCTTTGTCGTTTGGCGCCATAAATTTGGCGTCAGTTGCATAACAATTCGCAAGCCCGACAGAGTCTTTTGAGTTGAAAGCTTTTTCGAATTCGGCGTAACCTGCTTCAACCGTAGTTTTAGCAGTGGCCAAATCAAATGCGGCTTTTGCCGGTTCGGCAGGAGCCGGAGCTTCTTCGGCCTTTTTACAGCTGATGGCAGTAATTATCAATAGGGCAAAGGCAATGGTTAAAAATTGGATTTTTTTCATAAATTATAAATTTTAAGGATTAGTTTTTTTGACTATTAAATTTATAAAATATTGATTTTCAATTAACATTGCTACAAAATAGTTTTAAACAAAAAAACCCAACCGAATGATTGGGATTTGACTTTGTAATTTGATGATTACAAGTGAATCACTTCGCCATAAGCATCGGCAACCGCTTCCATAACCGCTTCGCTCATTGTTGGATGCGGATGGATTGCTTTTAGGATTTCATGACCTGTAGTTTCCAGTTTACGGGCAACTACAGCTTCGGCAATCATATCGGTAACACCGGCACCAATCATGTGACAACCCAACCATTCGCCGTATTTAGCATCGAAAATTACTTTTACGAAACCGTCAGGCGTTCCGGCTGCTTTAGCTTTTCCGGATGCTGTGAATGGGAATTTTCCAATTTTTAATTCATAACCTTTTTCCTTTGCTGCTTTTTCGGTTAAACCAACAGAAGCAATTTCGGGAGTGGCATACGTACAGCCCGGAACATTTCCGTAATCGATTGGTTCTACATGCAATCCTTTTATTTTTTCTACGCAGTTAATTCCTTCTGCTGAAGCAACGTGAGCCAATGCCTGACCCGGCGTAACATCACCAATGGCATAATAACCCGGAACGTTGGTTTGCGAATAGGCATCGACTAAGATTTTGTCTTTGTCGGTTTTGATACCAACTTCTTCAAGCCCAATATTTTCGATGTTGGTTTTGATACCCACTGCTGAAAGTAAAATGTCAGCTTCAAGGATTTCTTCCCCTTTTGCTGTTTTCACAAATGCTTTTACACCTTTTCCTGAAGTATCGATTTTCTCAACAGTAGAGCTTGTCATTACGTTTATTCCCGATTTTTTCATCGAACGTTCGAATTGTTTTGAGATGTCTTCATCTTCCACCGGAACAACATTTGGCATAAATTCTACCACTGTAACTTCAGTTCCCATCGAATTATAAAAATGTGCAAACTCAACACCAATAGCTCCTGAGCCCACAACAATCATTTTCTTTGGCTGTGATGGCAATGTCATTGCCTGTCTGTAACCAATAACTTTTACACCATCCTGCGGCAGATTTGGCAGCTCACGCGAACGTGCACCGGTGGCAATGATGATATGGTCTGCGGAATATTCGGTTGTTACACCTTTATCATTAGTAACATCAACTTTCTTGCCCGGTTTTATTTTTCCGAAACCATCAATGACGTCAATTTTATTTTTCTTCATCAGGAACTGGACACCTTTGCTCATTCCGTCGGCTACATCTCTTGAACGTTTTACAACGGCAGAAAAATCCTTGTCGAATTCCTTTACGGTCAAACCATAATCAGAAGCATGTTTTAGGTAATCAAAAACCTGAGCCGATTTTAGAAGCGCTTTTGTTGGGATACAGCCCCAATTTAGGCATATACCGCCAAGGTTTTCCTTTTCGATAACGGCTACTTTAAAGCCCAATTGTGATGCACGGATTGCAGTAACATAACCACCCGGACCACTTCCTAAAACAATAATATCGTATTTCATAATAGCGTAATTTCTAAATTATTTGAGACTGCGAATTTATGGATTTATTTTGAAAGTTTAGCTCTCAACAGCAAATTGAGATTCGTATAAATTTTTATAATATCCTCCTGTTTTGGCAACCAATTCCTGATGTGTGCCTTCTTCTACGATTTGACCTTTATCCATCACAATGATTTTGTCGGCATTGATGACAGTTGCCAAACGGTGCGCAATGATAATAGAAGTCCTGCCCTGAGTAATCTTTTCGGTTGCTTTCTGAATCAGTTCTTCGCTGTAGGTATCAATAGATGAGGTTGCTTCGTCGAGAATCAATATGCTCGGATTGCTCATATAGGCACGGAGAAAAGCAATTAGTTGCCGTTGTCCGGAAGATAACATCAGTCCCCGCTCTTTTACATCGTGGTCATAACCGTCGGGAAGGCTTTTAATGAATTTATGAATCCCAATTTTTTTGGCGGCTTCAATGACATCTTCTCGTGAAATAGCCGGATTGTTCAAAGTGATGTTGTTATGTATGGTATCAGCAAAAAGAAATACATCCTGCAATACAACTGCTATTTGTCTGCGAAGGCTTTCCAGTTCAAAATCGATTATGTTTTGTTCATCGATATAAATCGAACCGGAATTGATTTCGTAAAAACGATTTAAAAGATTGATGATGGTTGATTTTCCTGCGCCGGTTGCACCAACAATTGCAACAGTTTCACCGGCATTGACTTTAAGGTTGATGCCTTTTAGCACTTCTTCATTGTCAATATAACTAAAACGGACATTTTCAAAACGGATATTGCCCTTAAAATGTTCGGCTTTTTTGGTTCCGTTGTCTTGAACATCTTCATCAGAATCCAAAATATCAAAAACCCTGTTGGCGGCAATCATTCCCATTTGCATTTCATTGAATTTATCTGCAATCTGACGCAGTGGATTGAAAAGCATCCCAATAAACATCGTATAGGAAATCATCTGGCCAACGGTTGTGAATGGATTTCCATTGACAATCTGCATACCACCATATAAAATTACAGCTCCCAAAGTTATTGATGAAATGATATCGGCAATAGGGAAGAAGATGGAGTTATACAGAATGTTTTTTATCCAAGCCTGATTGTGCTTTTGATTGATTTCCTTAAACTTTTCGAATTCAATGTCTTCGCGATTGAAAAGCTGTACGATTTTCATTCCGGTTACACGCTCCTGAACAAAGACATTCAGATTGTTCACCTGCGTTCTTACTTCTTCAAACGCAACCTGCATTTTGCGCTGAAAAACACGCGTGATGTAAACGAGAATTGGCATAGCAACCACAACAATCATTGAAAGATGCCAATTCATATAGAACATTACGATCAGGCATACGAACATTTTAAGTAAATCACTGAAAATCATGAACAATCCCTGACTAAAGATTCTTGCTATTTGTTCAATGTCAGAGACAGAACGTGTTACCAGCATTCCGACAGGTGAAATATCAAAATATTTCATCCTGAATGTCATCAGATGGTTGAATAATTTAATTCGGATGTCTTTGATAATGTCCTGCCCAAGCCAGTTTGCCCAATACACAAAAAAGAATTGCGACAATGTTTCCATTAGCAGCATAATTCCCATTATGACGACATAGATCAGCAGCCCTGATTTACTTGCGGTCTTAATATAACTGTCGACCGTTACTTTCAATAAAAAAGGCCTCAGAGCTGCAAAAAGCGCCAATAAAAAAGCAAATAGAATAACACCATAATACCTAAATTTATAGGGTTTAGTGTATTTTAAAATCTGTTTGAATAATTTTATGTCAAATGCTTTTGCCTGCATCTTTGTTTATTTAGAATTTAAAATAGTATCAAAATCGTAATCAATTTTGACTAAATATAAACCGTGTGCTGGAACCGAAAAACCTGCTTCACCGCGGTCTTTGCTTTCTATTATTTTTTCAAAATCTGTCAGATTTATTTTTCCGGTTCCGATGTTGATCATAGTGCCCACAATGGCGCGGACCATATTCCGCAGAAACCTGTCAGCCGAAATAGTGAACACAATCCTGTTACCGATTTGTCTCCAATATGCTTCAAAAATAACACAGTTAAATGTCCGGACATCCGTATTGGTTTTTGAAAAACATTCAAAATCATTGTATCTGAAAAGCAACTGACAAGCCTCATTCATTTTATCCAAATCCAATGCATTATGATATAGCCAGCTATCGTCGTTTTCAAAAGCATCTTTCATCGTATGAATGTGATATTCATAAGTTCTTCTGGTAGCATCAAAACGCGCATGTGCTTGGTCGGTAACTTTTATGATGTTGTAAATGACAATGTCTTTTGGTAAAAATGAGTTGAGTTTCTGAATTAAATGTGGTGCATCGATTTCATTCTCAAAATCAAAATGAGCAAACATTTGTTTGGCATGAACACCGGTATCGGTTCGGCCTGCCCCAACAATATCGATATCCGTTTTTAGCAACATCGATAAAGCTTTATTAAGTGTTTCCTGAACAGAAGTGGCATTAGGTTGGTATTGCCAGCCGTGATAATTTGTTCCTTTATACGCTAATTCGATAAAATATCTCAATGTTGAAGTGCCTGAATTTTGAAGCACAAAGTTACAAAGATTTTATGTTGGGAAAGCTTAAAGTTTAGTTGGCTTTTGCCTTCTTTTTTTTATCCCATACTTTATATGCAATCGGGAATACCATCATCCAAAGCATTGACAAGCTTTTTAATTCCGGATCGGATATTATGTTATAGGTTATGATAATTAAAATTGCAGATACTGAAAAACCAATCACAGCAATTTTTCTTTTGTGTAAATCTTTTTTATGTTCGGTCAAATCGGTATTCAAACGAATTGAGGTATTATTTACAATGTAATGGTATAAAATAAATTGTGCAATTACACAGAATAAAATCATGAAGAGATAAATGAAAAATGGAAGCATTTCTCCTTTAGCTCTTGTAATTATAGAAGCTGTAAATGGAAATAGCCCTATAAAAAACAACAAAATCATGTTGCGAATCACCAATCCTTTGTCATAATCCTTGAGAATACTAAACATTTTCAGATGCTGAAACCAAA
>DBIH01000194.1 GCA_002296885.1 Flavobacterium sp. UBA807
AAAATGCCGCAAAAGGATTTCCACTACTATCGGGGCTATGGCATCTCATTAAGAAACCCAAAACCTACAACCGCCAACTGGCAACCATCAACTCAAAAATGGAGAAAATTAGAGATAGAAAGATAGTTATTGTCAATCAGGCATCTAACTATCTTACTGTTGGTTTTTGCAACGCTTTCGCCGAAAAGTTTCTGAATGTTTCCCTGATTACCGGAAGCATTCATATTCAGGGAGAAGAGCTCAGTCCGAGTGTTGATGTGACATATATCAATAAATGGGTCGAGCGTCCGGCGCGAAAAAAGTTTTTTTCCTATATCAAAGCGTGTTTCAAAATCTATTGGCTTCTGATGACAAAATATAAAAAGCACGAAGTGTTTTTTGTTTCGATTCCGCCAATGGGTTATCTGTTGAATTTACTGGTTTCAAACCGATTCAGTATGGTCGTTTGGGATGTGTATCCCGATGTTTTCAAGATTACCGGAATGAAGGAAACAAATATCGTTTACCGTATTTGGAGTTATCTTAATAAAATATCATTCAAGCAGGCGTTCAGGGTTTTTACCATTGGAGATAAAATGGCTGAACTTCTGGAAGTATATGTTTTAAAATCCAAAATCATCATTCAGCCGATTTGGTCTATTTTTCAGGCAAACGAAAGAGTTTCAAAAGACCAAAATCCATTTATAAAAGAACATAATCTACAAGACAAATTCATCATTCAATATTCGGGAAACATCGGACTGACACACAAAGTTGAGGTTGTTGTGCAGTTAGCCGAATTGATGAAAGACAATAATGACATTGTTTTCCAGATTATCGGACGTGGTCCACGCGTTCCGGCTTTACAGAAAATGGTTGAAGAAAAGGGTCTGCCAAACTGTACTTTCCTTCCATTTCAAACCGATGAAATGTTTCCATTTTCATTATCGGCAGCCGATTTGGGAATTGTGATTTTGGATGAACTCACATCCAAAGGTAGCGTTCCGAGTAAGTCTTATAATCTTATGAGTTACGGAATTCCTTCAGTTTACATCGCAGGCGAAGATTCGGAACTAAATACTTATGCCCACAAATATGGCGCAGCCGAATGTTTTGCAGAGAAAGATTTGGCAAAAGCGAAAGATTTTATTCTCGAATTGAGCCACAACAAGCAAAAATGGAATGAAATGTCGGCCAATGCCATTGCGGCTTCACAACTTTTCAAACGTGACAATGCTGATAAATTTGTCGATTATTATCTGAATCCGATTTATGGTTAGAAAACTACTTTCAGGCATTATTTCGAATTTAAAAAACAGCATCGGCTGGAAAACCAAACGTAAGATTGTTGTTTTTTCGGTTGATGATTATGGAAATGTCCGATTGAATTCGGCGGAAGCCAGAAAAAACATGGACGCCGCCGGAATGAAAATCTATTCCCGCTTTGATGCTTTGGATACGTTGGAAACCACACAGGATTTGGAGCAGCTTTTCGAGGTTTTGTCATCTGTAAAAGATAAAAACGGACGGCATGCGGTTTTCACACCATTTGCCTTGTCATGTAACATTGATTTCGAAAAAATGGAAACACAAGATTATCAAAATTTCCAATTCGAAACTTTGCCAAACACCTATAAAAAGCTGGCAGCACAACAACCTGATGCTTATACAGGAACTTGGGATTTGTGGAAAAAAGGAATCGATAAAGGGTTATTAAAACCACAATTTCACGGACGCGAACATTTGAATCTTCAGGTTTTCAATGACAAAATGAAAAAACGCGACCTACAATTATTGACGGCTTTAAAAAATAAATCCTATACCAGCATTTCAGACGAAGAATATCCAACGATGTCGACTTATGCGGAATTGGATTTTTGGGATGTTAAGGAAAATGAAGATTTAAAACCAATCCTCAAAGATGGATTGAATTGTTTTGAGGAAGTTTATGGTTATCGCAGTAATTATTTTACGCCACCGGTTTTCAGCATACATAATTCGCTGTTTCAAACGTTAAAAGATGACGGAATACAATTTTTAGACTTAGCTTTGCTGCGCAATGAACATCAGGGTTTTAACAAATTCAAAAAGTCATTCAACTATATTGGAAAGAAAACCAAGGAAGGTTTGATTATTATGGTTCGCAATGTGGTTTTTGAACCAACAGAAGACCGCGGAATCAATTGGGTTGATTTTGCGATGAATCAGATTGAAACGGCTTTCCGTTGGAACAAACCGGCAATCATAAGTTCGCACCGAGTGAATTTTTGCGGTCACATCGATCCAAAAAACCGTGAGAAAGGTTTGACGGCTTTGAAAAGTTTGTTGCAGAAAATTGTGCAGCAATGGCCGGACGTCGAGTTTATGTCGGCAGATGAAATGGCTTTGACTTTAAAAAAGGAAAACAATGGTTAAGAGATTTTTGTACTTAGGCTATTACCTCAAAAAAATGGATTGGAAGAAGTTCAAACTTTTTCTGAACCATGCTTCTAAATTAACAGGTAAAAGCAAAGCTGCATTGGTTTCAGATGCGGTTTCCTGTGTTTTCAAATATAATATTTCGCTTTTGGAATATTTTCAGTTCCGTTTTTTTGAATTGAATGAAGAACAGCGCAAAACCTGGGCTGGAACCGGATATATGTTCGAATATCAATTGAAGATGAACCCGAAAAG
>DBIH01000263.1 GCA_002296885.1 Flavobacterium sp. UBA807
GTATCTTTTCCATCACCCAAAACTTTCCAGAAAGGAATAACTTCTATAATCTTATAAGGATATTCTGCTCCGGCTTCCTTGAAGAAGTCAGGTATCAAATCGGCTTCCTCATTCATAAAGATAATAGAAATTTCCGGAAAATTTTTATTTGTTTTCTTCAATTCAGTCAATTCTTTTGCAGCATGGCGGCAGTGATCACAACCAGGTACAAAGAAACAAAGCGTTTTTCTGCCTTTATCAATGTTTGAGAAGTATTGAGCATAACCTGATTTATGTTTTTCAGGCTCGTTGATCTCAACTTTTACGTCATCTTTCTTTGCATCGACTTTTTTGATGGTGTCTTTTGCAATTGCCGAATCAGTTGTATCAACAGCTGCAGACTGAGTTGTATCTGTCACAGTTTCTTCTGGAGTTGAAACGGTAAAATTACTTGCTGGCGGCTGGATTGGCGCCAACATAAAAATGCTTAGAATTGTAGCAAATAAAACAGTCGTCAAAACCCAAAAGTTTCCATTTTTGGAATCTTTGGGCAAAATCTTATACAGATAAACCAATAGACCTACAGCAACAATATTTTTGATAATAGCCTCGATTGGCGTCATTGGTAAAAGCTCACCAAAACAACCACAGTTACCTGTGTTTCCGCCACTTAAAAAAGTTACATAACTCAAGTGACCAATAAATACTACCAATAATAATATCGTAACCGGAATAACGAAATTACGCAAAAAGTTTTTCTGTAATAACAGTAAACCCAGAGCCAACTCAATTCCGATAAGCGTTCGTGAAAAGTAAGGAGCAAAACCTTCAGAAAACCCCATTGGATAGAGTTGTTTGACTTCAAATGTTGAAATTGCGAAATAGGGTGAATCTAATAAATGTCCTTTGGAAAGCTTTGCCAAAGCAGAAACTATAAAAAGCGCTGAAACGATAATTCTCAGTGTCCAGGCAATGTAATTTTTAGATGATGCTGTCATAGTTTATTTTTTTTGTCACCCTGAGCGCAGCCGAAGGGTTATTGTCCGAATTTCATCAAAATCAATGCAAAAACCGAATAGTTGATCATATCCTGATAATTGGCGTCAATACCTTCTGAAACCAGCGTTTTTCCTTTATTGTCTTCAATTTGTTTTACGCGAAGCAGTTTCTGCAGAATCAAATCGGTCAAAGAACTCACACGCATTTCCCGCCAGGCTTCCCCATAATCGTGATTTTTGTCTTCCATTAATTTTTTGGTGGCTGCTATTTTCTCATCATACAATTGAATGGCTTTTGCAGCATCCAAATCGGGCTGCTCGACAACGCCTAAATCCAATTGGATTAAAGCCATTATTGAATAATTGATAATCCCAATAAATTCTCCGGTTTCATCTTCATCGACTTTTCGGATTTCATTTTGTTGCAAGCTTCTGATTCTTTGGGCTTTGATGAATATCTGGTCGGTTAATGATGGCAATCTCAAGATGCGCCAGGCACTTCCATAATCGGTCATTTTGTTTGCATAAAGTTGTCGGCAGATAGCGATAACCTTATCATATTCTTGAGAAGTTTTACTCATTTCAGTGTATCTTTGTATCAAATTTGTCCAAAAGTAAAGAATAAAGATTGAAGTACAAAGGACTAAATCTTAGAAGTATCTTAAAAAACAAATGACTATAAACTGCCTTGGAAAGCTTATCGATTTATCATCTCCCAAAGTCATGGGAATATTGAATATTACGCCAAATTCGTTTTACGACGGTGGAAAATATTCTGATGAAAAAAGCATTCTGAATCAGGTTGAAAAAATGCTTGTTGAAGGAGCCACTTTTATTGATATTGGGGCTTATTCGAGTAAGCCAAGTGCCGAATTTGTTTCTGAAGAAGAAGAAATTTCGCGTTTAGTTCCGATGATTGAATTGATTTTAAATCATTTTCAGGAAACACTTATTTCTGTTGATACTTTCCGGGCAAATGTTGCTAAAACCGCTATAAAAAACGGTGCCCGCATCATCAATGACATTTCAGCAGGAAGTCTGGATGATAAAATGTTGCAGACAGTTGCAGAATTTCAGGTTCCGTATATCATGATGCACATGAAAGGAAATCCACAAACGATGCAGAGTCTGGTGCAATATGAAAACATTATAAAAGAAATGCTATTTTATTTTTCTGAAAAAGTAGCACAGGCAAGAAGTTTTGGAATTAACGACTTGATTATTGATCCCGGATTTGGATTTGCTAAAACCCGTGAGCAGAATTTTGAAGTAATGAATAATCTTGAGCTGTTTCAGATGCTCGAATTACCTATTCTTGTTGGCGTTTCAAGAAAATCGATGATTTATAAAACTTTGGAAACTGAGCCTGATTTTGCCTTAAATGGAACGACTGTTCTGAATACGATAGCACTACAAAAAGGAGCTAATATTCTTAGGGTTCATGATGTAAAAGAAGCAATGGAAACCATTAAACTGGTTTCCCAGTTTTAATCACTGATGATGATAAGGCTCATTTCTAAGGATTGTGAAGCCACGGTATAACTGCTCAATAAAAAATAAGCGAACCATTTGATGAGAGAAAGTCATTAGTGAAAGCGAAATTTTTCCCTGCGCTTTTCGATACACTTCATCACTGAAACCATAAGGCCCGCCGATTACAAAAACCAAAGTTTTAACTCCGGAATTCATTTTCTTTTGAAGATAATCTGAGAATTTAACGCTGGAAAATGTTGTTCCGTTTTCGTCTAATAAAATTAGTTGGTCAGTAGGAGTGAGTTTGGACAAAATCAATTCACCTTCTTTTTCTTTTTGCTGACTTTCCGAAAGATTTTTGACGTTTTTAATGTCGGGAATAATTTCCAAATCAAACTTAATGTAAAACGATAAACGCTTAGTGTAATCATCAATTAACGATTGCAATGCTTTGTTGTCTGTTTTACCAATGGCTAAAAGTTTGATGTTCATATTTTCTACTGCTGCCTGTTTCTGATGGAGTCGACAATTTCCTTAACGAGTAATCCAAATAACATCCCCATAACAAAAATGGATAAGAACTGAATGGCTCTGATGTTATCATTCCCCTGAATTCTACTAAAGTTTCCAACCGAAAGGATAAACAATATTGCGAAAATGATTCTTCTTCTATTTGATTTCATAATTTATAGCTTTGATTATTTATTCCAGATTTTCCAGGCTTTTTCAGCTTGAAGTATAAGCATTTCGTAACCGTTTTTAGTAAGGGCACCTTTCTTTTTGGCTTTCTTCAGAAATTGAGTTTCCTCAGGATTATAAATTAAATCGAAAGCAATATGCTTTTCAGTAAAGAAGTTATATGGAATTGGGGGAAATTCTTTGGTATTTGGTGTTGTACCAATTGGAGTACAATTTATAATAATCTGATGGTTATCAAAAGTTGTTGCGTTGATTCGATCATAATCAATCATGCCTTCTTTTACATCACGTGTAACGAATGTATATAAAATTCCGAGTTTGTCTAATGCAAATGAAACTGCTTTTGCAGCACCTCCTGTTCCAAGTATTAAGGCTTTTTTGTGATGTGGTTGAAGGAGCGGTTCTAAGGATTTCATAAAACCATAATAATCGGAATTATATCCTTTCAGATTTAACTTCGTTCCGTTCGACCCAGCCTCGGGTCCTTTTTTGGTAAATCGAATCACATTAACGGCACCAATTTGCGCAGCATTACGGGAAAGTTTATTCAGATATGGAATTACTGATTCTTTATAGGGAATAGTTACATTTAATCCTTTCAAATCTGGATTATCAGAAATAATTTTTGGAAATTCTTCTATGTTTTGGATATCGAAATTCTCATACGAACAATCCTCTAAACTTCCCAAAGTAAATTTATCAGTAAAGTATTTCTTCGAAAAAGAATAACTTATGTTTTTGCCAATGAGACCATATCGTCTTCCCGACATTATTCCGGTTTTTTGTATTTTGAAATGTATTCCTGTACCGTTTCTCTTTCCCAAACTGTTGGAAACATATCCTTCAGTATCGTATTATGTTTGAAATTAATTCGAAGTGCATTGCTCAAATGATAATTTCCTTTTTCTTCTTCGTTTAGTAACAAATGAAAACCTGCCAAACGATATTCTATTTCGTAATCATCCGGGAAATATTCAGATGCCTGAATTAATGTCAGTATGGCGTTGTTGAATTCGCCCATAATTTGCATGATATCAACCCAAAACAACCAGGTGTCTAATTGATAATCACCAAATTCGATAGCTTTTCTGTAGCCAAACTCAGCTTCTTCAAAATGATCCATTGCTTTGTTGATTGTAGCATATCGTTTCCAATATAAACGATTTTGGTCATCAATAGCCAAAGCTTTGTTTACATAATATAATGCTTTTTGGTAATTTTTCTGGCGAACATAAAAATCAGTAATTGCAATCCAGCCTTTGTCCAAAAGCGGATCTTCATGAACTGTTTTGTTGAAATATTTAAGAGCCTCAACTTTGTTACCCAGCTTTTCAAAACATTTACCAATGCGAAGCAACGCATAAGAAGTTGGGTCGTCTAATTCGATGGTTCTGTTATAGCTTTCAATAGCTTCTTCATACCTTTTAAGGCGTTCCAGAGCTTTTCCTCTTTCCATATAAGCACCTATGAACTCATCGTCTATATAAGTAGCTAACTCGAAAGAAGTAGCAGCTTTTTCATAATCTTTTATTCCATAATACAATCTTCCTGACTGATGCCAGGCAATTTCGCTGTATGGATTTCTATCGATATAGGTTTTAAGGTATTCAATAGCTTCCAGATTCTGGTCTAAAAACTCGAAACAATATACCACATTATATAAGGCCGATTGGTCTTCGAAATCTTCTTCTAAACATTTGATGAAGTTTTCTTTTGCCAATTCAAGATTGTCCATAAAAAGATATTCCATACCAATGAGGTTATAGACATCGGCAAAATCTTCGGTATATTTTAAGGCTTCTTTTAAAAGTTCAACCGCTTTTTCGTGTTGATCTCTTTTAGAATATATATTGGCTTTTTGGATAAAAATTTCTTCGTTGGTTGGTTCAATGGCGTACAATTCGTTGAGTAATTTTTCTGCCTGATCGAGTTTATCGTCATACACAAGCATTTCTACCTGAACGAGTTTTAAACCTGTAGATTTTGGATGCTGCTCCAGACCTAACTTCAATGCTTTTTTAGCTAAAGTAGCTTTTCCCATATCGAGGTAATGCAAAATAATTTCCTCGAATTCCTCGGAATCGAAAAAGAATACTTTGTTGGTTTTCAGCATAGATTCGAATTTCGATAAGGATAAGTTGTAATCTTCTTCGTCGTGATCTAGGTGCATAACATTGGGGTTTAAAATTATCCTTAATAAAATTATGGAAACGGGGTCTTTTTTTAGTGAGCCGTGATTATTGTTGTAAACAATTTAATTAACAATTTTTTAACTCGCTAAAATCTCATCCATCGCTTCGATGATGATGGCGCAACCTTCTCTGATTTCATCTTCAGATATGGTTAAGGGAGGAGTGATTCTGATAGCGTTAGCCTCGAAGAGTAGCCAAAATAATATCAAACCTTTTTCCTGGCATTTGAAAATTACTTTGTTTGTAATCTCAGCATCTTTTGTCATTGCAGCGAGCATCAATCCTCTGCCTCGAATTTCTTCTATCAAAGGATGTACCAAAAGTGTCCTGAATAACTTTTCTTTTGCTAAGGATTGCGATAGGTAGTCTTTTTCTAAGATTTCTTTTAAAGTAGCCAAACATGCTGCCGCAATGACAGGATGCCCTCCAAAAGTGGTAATATGACCAAGTTTTGGATCATGGCTTAATAAATCCATGTGTTTTTCATTGGCGATAAATCCGCCAACAGGCATGCCGCCAGCCATTCCTTTTCCTATGATAACTACTTCAGGAACAACATTATAGTTTTCAAATCCAAATAGTTTTCCAGTTCTTCCGAATCCGGGCTGGATTTCGTCAATAATCATCAAAGCACCAACTTCTTCGCAGCGTTTTTTGACTTTGGCAAGGAAATCATTTTTTGGTTCGATAAAACCTGCACCACCCTGAATACTTTCAAGAATTATACCCGCTGTTTTGGTTGTGATTTTTTGTATATCCTCTTCGTTGTTGAAAGTTATAAAATCAACATCAGGAATTAAAGGACTAAAGATTTTTTTGCGTTCCTCAAATCCCATAACACTCATCGAACCCATGGTATTGCCATGATAGGCATTATGGCAGGAAATGAGTTGGCTTCTACCGGTAACGCGGCGAACCAATTTCAAAGCACCTTCGCAGGCTTCGGTTCCTGAATTTACCAAATAAATTTTGTTTAAACTCGAAGGTAAATTTTCAACTAATAATTTACAATAGGCTACTGCCGGATGTTGGGCGTATTCACCATAAACCATTACATGAGAATACTTGTCTAATTGGTCTTTGATTGCCTGATTGACTCTTGGGTGCTGATGTCCCAAACTGCAGGCAGAAACGCCGGCAACAAAGTCAAGGTATTTTTTGTCATTAGTGTCGTAAATATAGGAACCAACGGCATGTGAAACTTCCATTCCCAGAGGATAAGGTGAAGTTTGCGCCTGGTATTTTAAAAAGTCCTCTTTCATTTTCATTTCAACTAATCTTTTCTATTTTACCATTGGTTTCGAACCGGCTTTATCTGAATCCGGTTTTGGTTTTGGATTCTTTTTATCGTAGTCTAAAGTCTCTTTGCTTGGTTCTAAAGGCTTGTCTTCTTTAGACATTTCAATCTTTTTCTTTGACTGGATTTCAGCATCGAGTTCGTTATCTTCTTCGGGGAAAATATCTTCTTTTGACTTTATCCGTTCATCGCCACGCCAGACGAATCCCCGCAATTTCCGTGCATTTTCGGGCAAATCTTTTTCGGGATAAATATCGCCGTCAACCTGATTAAAAAATGTTATAGTATCAACGGTATTTTTATCCAAAACCATATTAATCTTACTGCTCAAATTCTTATTGATTCCAATCAGTTCGTGTTGGTCGTTACGCATATAGTAAACAACTTCGGTGTTCTTGACAACATCAACCTCGTAAAGTTTGTTATCCCTGAATTTGCCATATAAATTCTGCCCTTTGGCCTGATTGTATCCGGTGCCAAGCGAGTCTTTGGAAATCATAAAAGCATTATTCAGGACTTTGAGCGAATCGAGCTTTTCAGTATTATTGTTCCCAATAAGATGCATCACATCACCCGTCATTTGGTTTTCGTAATTCCACAGAATTGGCCGGCCTATTAGTTTGGTCAATGCCTTTTTTTGATCGGAATGAATGGAATCACATTTACCGGTCATATCCGTTTTATAAAAGCGTACATTATTGAAAGCACGGATAATGCGTTCGCCGGGTTTTCCTGTAATGAGCATTTTCTTTCCGTGTACATACATCGAATCTTTTTCAACCAAAGTAATTGCCACAGCTCTTTTGGTAATCATCATCGAATCTTTCTCCGTTTTCAGATTACGGAAAATTTCGGCATAATGTCCTTTGATAACACCCTTATTTATAGAATCTGTGATTTTTACATTATTTGTTCCCGAGGCATATTCCCGGTTTCGGTCATAATACAAACTGTCTGCTTCAATCCGTCGGTCTTTGTATTTTATATAAGACTTCCTGAGAAAATAAGCGAAGTTTTTTTTGGTGTCATAAAAACCTTTTTCGGTGTAAATGTAATTCTCTTTACTGGTAATGGTTGATGGTCCAAACAGATAGGAGTGTCCCGAGTTGGTGTAATAATCGAGATGATTGGATTTGATGGTATATTTTGGATTCGTAATTGTCACAGCAGTAAGGAAACGGAATTTCTTTTCGTTTGCAAAATACCTGCCCGATTTGCTTTTAAGCGTATTGTCTTTGTTGGTAATTGTTCCGTATGAATTATAAAACGCTTCCTGTGTGTTTCTGTCAAAATTGATGGTATCCGTTACCAAAGTAGATTCGGGTGAGCGCATAATTACATTTCCTGTTGCAAATGCTTTTCTGACTTCTCCATTGTATTCGGCATATTTACTGTTTAGGAAAAGCGTGTCGCCCTGCACCATCTGAACTTCTCCAAAAGCCTTGATGTAATTTTCTTTCTGGAAGAAATAAGCTTTATTGCACGTAATAACAACTCCTTCCTGCCTTGCTCTCACATGGCCTGACAGCAGCAAGGCGTCAGGTATTTTTTCTTGGTCTATGGTAGAAAAATCGGAATTTTCAATAATGATATTGGCTGGTTTCTGAGCATGTACATTGATCAACGTAAACAACAATAATCCGATGTAAAAAAGTAACTTTTTCAAGTGTTTAAAATTTTGCCAAATTTATGAAATTAGGAACAATGAAAATGGTTATTATGAATTATTTATGTTACATATATTTCTATATTTGTAGCTACGGCTTATCGAACCAGATTATAAGCCTGAAATAGTTATGAAAACCAGTTTAACATTTGCCTTAATTCTAAGTTGTGTTATCGTCAATACAACCGTTGCCCAAAAAAAGACCGCTATGAGTGCCAAACCCAAAGTATCCAATACGCCCAAAAAAGAAGTAGTCTATCAGGTTTTCACCCGTTTGTTCGGAAACAAAAACACTACCAATAAGCCCTGGGGAACCATTGAAGAAAATGGAGTAGGTAAGTTCAATGATTTTACAGATAAGGCACTTCAGGAGATTAAAAAGCTCGGTGTAACCTATATCTGGTACACCGGAGTTCCGCATCATGATGTGATTCGTGACTATACGAAATACGGAATTTCCAATGATGATCCCGATGTGGTTAAAGGCCGCGCCGGTTCACCGTATGCCGTTAAGGATTATTATAACGTAAATCCTGATTTAGCTGTTAATCCGGCTAAAAGACTGGAAGAATTTGAGGCTTTGATTACCCGTACACACAACAATGGATTGAAAGTCATTATTGATATTGTTCCAAATCATATTGCGCGTAATTATCATAGTTTGAGCAATCCAAAAGGCGTAACCGATTTTGGCGCCGAAGACGACACCTCGGTAGAATATGCCCGAAACAATAACTTCTATTATATACCCGGCAAGGCATTTGAAGTACCAACATCGGACAGTTACAAACCTTTGAATGGAGAAAAAAATCCTCTTATTGATGGTAAATTTAATGAGTATCCTGCAAAATGGACAGGTAACGGTTCGCGTGAGGCAAAACCCGATATCAATGACTGGTATGAAACCGTAAAAGTAAATTATGGTATCAAGCCGGATGGCTCGAAAGATTTTCCTGAACTTCCTGCAGGTTATGAAAATAAAGATTATAAAGCGCATTATGAATTCTGGAAGGATAAAGATGTCCCAAGCTCTTGGAAGAAATTCCGTGACATCGCATTATACTGGTTGGCTAAAGGCGTAGATGGTTTCCGCTATGATATGGCCGAAATGGTTCCGGTTGAGTTTTGGAGTTATATGAATTCGGCAATCAAGATGAAAAATCCAAAGGCATTTTTGATGGCTGAGGTATATAATCCGAAGGAATACAGAAACTATATCAAGCTGGGAAAAATGGATTATCTGTATGATAAAGTTGAAACTTATGATCATTTAAAAGCCATCATACAAGGAAATGCAATGCCTGATCCGCTTTCTGATATTCAGATGGGAATGGCTGATATTGATAATCACATGCTGCATTTCTTAGACAATCACGATGAGCAGCGATTGGCAAGCCCCGAGTTTGCTGGTTCACCTGAAAAAGGAAAACCACTGATGGTCTATTCTGCTACTTTGGGGACATCACCAACGATGATTTACTTCGGACAGGAAGTAGGAGAGGCCGGAAATGTTGATGGTGGTTTCGGAAAACCATCGCGTACATCCATTTTTGATTATGTTGGGGTACCTAATCATCAGCGATGGATGAATGGAGGCAAATTTGACGGTGGACAATTAACAGAGAGTGAGAAGAAGCTGCGTGATTTTTATAAAAGGC
>DBIH01000178.1 GCA_002296885.1 Flavobacterium sp. UBA807
GGGTAATCGACAGAAATTATTATCCGGTTCCTGAAGCGGAAAACTCAAACTTGCGCCACCGTCCGGTTGGATTGGGAGTGCAGGGGTTGGCCGATGCTTTCATCATGCTGAGAATGCCTTTCACCAGCGATGAAGCTAAAAAACTGAATCAGGAAATTTTTGAAACGATGTACTTCGCGGCTGTAACCGCTTCTATGGAAGAAGCAAAAATTGATGGACCATACTCAACTTTCAAAGGCTCACCAATTTCAAATGGTGAATTCCAACACAATCTTTGGAACATCAAAGACGAGGAACTTTCAGGGCGTTGGGACTGGGCGAAGTTGAGAAAAGACGTCATGAAACATGGTGTTAGAAACTCTTTATTGATGGCGCCAATGCCAACTGCTTCCACCTCTCAAATCCTTGGAAACAACGAAGCTTTCGAACCGTATACATCCAACATTTACACGCGTCGTGTATTGTCGGGAGAATTCATCGTGGTAAACAAACATTTGTTGGAAGATTTGGTGAAACGCGGACTTTGGAACGAAGAACTGAAACAGCAAATCATGCGTAACAACGGTTCGGTTCAGGATTTGGATATTCCGCAGGATTTAAAGGATTTATACAAAACCGTTTGGGAAATGTCTATGAAAGACATCATCGATATGTCAAGACACCGAGGTTATTTCATCGACCAGTCGCAATCGCTGAACCTGTTTATGCAGGATGCGAACTATGCGAAACTCACATCAATGCATTTCTACGCATGGCAAAGTGGTTTGAAAACCGGAATGTATTACTTAAGAACCAAAGCTGCGGTTGATGCCATCAAGTTTACATTGAACAACGATAAAAAAGCCGAACCAACAGCACAGGTTCCGGAGCCGGTAGCGGTTGAGGTGGTCGCGCCAACAGAAAACGGTGAGATGACCGCGGAAGATTTTGCCGCGATGATTGAAAGAGCCCGCAACGCCGGACCGGATGATTGCGAAATGTGTGGGTCTTAATAATTACGAATTTAGAATTACGAATTAATAATTAGAAAACAGCTGTCATCTGATGGCTGTTTTTTTAGTATTTTTAGGAGCTATTTCCAGCTTTCCGTTGCAATCTCTTCGAGGATTTCCACTGCAATCTGGGCTACATAATAAACCATAATATAAATTAAACCCTGCAACTTTACCGCTTTGTAACTTTGCAACTTTAAAAACTATGTCAAAAGAAAAAAAAGGAATTTATACCGGTAAAATCGAAAGAGACAAAGACGGAAACTATTTCTGCGGCGAATACCTGCTCGATTATAAATACACCGAAGCCAGTTTCAAAGTTGGTGACGAAATCAACATCAAATCAGTAATTTCCAACCCAAGCGATAAAAGTTATAATCAATACCCAAAGAAATCAGGCAATTTCTTTCTGGCAAATAAAAAAGAATAGCAGCAATGGAACAAATCAGCAAAAAACAATTCAAGATTACAGATGATATGTTGGCCAAAATAGAAAAAAGAGCAGCCAACTTTATCATTGATGTCCTTGCTTTGTCCTTTTTACTCTTTATTGGGCTCGTTATTTTTATTGCCAATACTACACCGGAGGAAGGAAAAGTTTTCGTGAATCGTTTTCTAACAAATAACCTGCTACAATTTTCGATCAGTGCAGGTTTTACCTTGCTGTACTATAATTTCTTCGAAATATTTACTTCAAGAACCATAGGAAAGTTTTGCACGAATACCATTGTTGTAGATGAAAACGGGGAAAAAGCAAACTATGAAGCAATCATGATTCGGTCATTAATCCGCGTAATTCCGCTTTATTGGATATCTTTTATACTTTTCCCAACAAGAGGGCTGCATGATGTTGTTTCAAAAACCTATGTGGTAGACAAAAACCTGCTTGCTGAAAAGAAACGATTGTTTGATGCTTTAGAAAATAAATAAACCATGATTGCGATTCAAAGAACCACATCCGATAATGAAGATTTTGGCAAATTAGTCGTTCAACTGGATGCTTATTTAGCGATTCTTGATGGCGATGATCATGCGTTTTATGCTCAATTCAATAAAACCAGCCTGCTGAAAAATGCAGTGATTTGTTACGATGATAATGTGGCAGTTGGAATAGGAGCCTACAAGGAATTTGAACCAAAAGTAGCCGAAATCAAGCGAATGTACACCTCGCCGGAACATCGTGGAAAAGGAATCGCTAAAGCCATTTTAACCGAACTCGAAACCTGGGCAAAAGAAGAAGGTTATACAACCTCAATACTTGAAACCGGGCACATGCAAAAAGATGCGATTGGTTTGTATCAGAAATTAGGATACACTATAACCGAAAACTTTGGGCAATATGCAGGAATTGAGAATAGTGTTTGTATGAGGAAAACGTTAAATTAAAATGTACTTTTGATAAAACAAATTGTCACCCTGAGCGCAGTCGAAGGGCGTATATCTAAACATTTAAAATCTAATATTTCATGAACTGGGAACAACTTTTATCTTTAAAACGTCAGGGCGACACAAGCAAACGCTTACGCATTGAGCAGGACGACACGCGTCTCGGTTTTGAAGTCGATTATGACCGAATTATTTTTTCGTCGGCTTTCAGAAGTCTGCAGGATAAAACCCAGGTAATTCCATTATCCAAAACCGATTTTGTGCATACACGTTTGACGCACAGTTTGGAGGTTTCAGTTGTAGGTCGTTCGATTGGGAGATTGGTTGGAAAAAAAATCATCGAAAAATATCCGCATTTACGTGAAGTTCACGGGTATCATATGAATGATTTTGGAGCAATCGTTGCAGCTGCAGCACTGGCTCATGATATCGGAAACCCGCCATTTGGGCATTCGGGTGAAAAGGCAATCGGGGAATATTTCTCTATCGGAAAAGGACAGCAATACAAAGAACATTTAACGGATAAGCAATGGCAGGATTTAATCGATTTTGAAGGGAATGCCAACGGATTTTCTGTGCTTACCAGTTCGCGTCCGGGAATTGAAGGAAGTCTTCGCTTATCGTATGCCACACTTGGAGCTTTTACAAAATATCCAAAAGAAAGCCTTCCGAAAAAACCAACAAAAAATATCTCCGATAAAAAATATGGTTTTTTTCAATCTGATAAGGATTTCTTCAAAGAAGTTGCAGAAGAATTGGGAATGATTCCGAATAAAACAGGGAATGATATTGGTTACCAGCGTCATCCGTTAGCCTTTTTAGTCGAAGCCGCCGATGATATCTGTTACACGATTATCGACTTTGAAGACGGGATAAATCTTGGTTTGGTTTCTGAAGATTTTGCTTTGGAGTATCTAATAAAACTCGTAAAAGACACGATTGATACGGCAAAATATCAAACCTTAACAACAAAAGAAGACCGTATCAGTTACCTTCGCGCCTTGGCAATAGGGAATCTGATAAACGATGCTGTAAAAGTTTTTATCGAAAACGAAGAAGCAATTTTAAAAGGTGAATTTCATTTTGCATTAACAGATAAAAGCAAGTACAAAGCACAAATGGACGACATCATCAAGTTGAGTGTAAAGAATATTTACCAAAGCCGAGAAGTCATCGAGAAAGAGTTGTCGGGATATCAAATTATTAATAATCTGTTAGACAAATTCATCACGGCATACAACAACAACCATGAAGGAAAAGCAACAAATTACGATAAATTATTACTGAAAATTCTTCCGGAAAAACACCATCTTGAAAAAGAAAGCCTTTATGAACGATTGCTTCATATTTGTCATTTTATCTCAATGCTGACTGATGGTAAAGCAGTTTTGTATAATCAAATCGTTTCTGCCAAACAATCGTAATATGTTTATTTCGAGTTTGTTTTGTTTAAAAAATAAGTATGTTTGCCAATCAAAAATTGTTTTCATGAAAAAAATTACATTAGTCTTATTTTGCCTTTTCACTTTTTCAGGCTTTTCACAAACACCGCTGGAGACAATAAAAAAATATGTGAACAATAATCTTTCTAAGATTGGCATGCAAAGTCAGGATGTTTCCGATTTAGTGATTGTTAATGAACTAAGCTCAGAATCGACAGGAATCACTAACTATCATGTGAAACAGCGTTATTCGGGAATTGAAGTTTATGATTCTGATTCAAATTTTTGGATTAAGAATGGTGAGGTCATTAATAAGGGCGGAGAAAAATTTATAAAAAATCTTGCCAGTAAAATAAATATCACTACTCCAAAAATAAACGTAGAGAAAGGACTTCTCGAAGCTTTGAAACAACTTGACGAAAACTCGTTTGAAGTTCAAATTTTGGAATCGAACAATAATGAATACAAATTAAGTAATGGTATTTTAACAGATGATCCGATTAAGGTAAAATTAGTTTACTTTTTAACCGATGACAATCAATTAAAATTAGTATGGTCGTATGAGTTTTATTCCCAAGACACAAAACACTTATGGAGTCTTAAAGTAGATGCTGTAAATGGTAAAATTATTGATAAACAGGATTTAGTGATATCATGTAATTTTGCTCCTGATATTGACAAAAAAGAGTACGTTTCTAAAAATGAAAAATTGTTTTATCAAACATTTTTTAAGGAAGAAAACCAAACTGTAATGAATCCGGGGAATACACAATATCGGGTTATACCATGGAATTATGAAAGTCCCAATCACTCACCAAGACAACTAATAAGTAATCCCGAATATGTCGCTAATGCTTCTCCTAACGGATGGCACAATGCAAATAGTTTAACAGGAGCAACAGCCAGTTTGCGGTATTCTATAACAAGAGGAAACAACGTTTGGGCGAGAAATGATTTTGCAGGGACAAGTTCAACTACATCTCCAAACGGAACTAGCCCGACTGGGACAGGGACTTTTCCTAATTTGACATTTGATTTCCCTTACGCAGGAACGTCAGATGTAGCTTCAAATTATATTGATGCTGCAAACACCAACTTGTTTTATATGAATAATATAATGCATGATTTATGGTATCAATATGGTTTTAATGAAGCAAATAAGAATTTCCAGGTAAATAATTACGGTCGCGGGGGTGTTCAGGGAGATGCCGTAATTGCTGAATCTCAGGATGGTTCTCAAGCCACGAGTCCAAATTTGAATAATTCTAATTTTTCGACTCCTTCAGATGGAAGCGCGCCTAGAATGCAAATGTATTTATGGGATGTCGGCCCCCCATTTTTTATTATCAATTCACCTGCGGAAATAGCAGGAGGGAAAGTGTCGAGAGACAGTTCATTCAATCCCGGGCATATAGACATCCCTCAAAGCCCTGATGGCATTACTGCCGATTTGGTCTTGTATAACGACGGTGTTGGAGACACTAGTGATGCCTGTGAACCAGCTATTAATAGTGCAGCTTTAAATGGAAAAATTGCTGTTATAAGAAGAAGCACCTGTACATTCGTTAGCAAGGTTCTTGCAGCGCAACAGGCGGGGGCTATTGCGGCAATAGTAGTAAATAATGTAGTCGGAACTGTTGGCATGGCTGGTGCGGATAGTTCGATTTTCATTCCGGCAATTAGTGTAACACAGGAAGTGGGAGAAGAAATAATTGCAAAAATGGCAACGCAAACGGTAAATGCTACTTTGCAGAAATCATCTGATTTTTTAAATTCTGATGGAGATTTCGATAACGGCGTAATTTCACATGAATATGGTCACGGTATTTCTACAAGATTATCAGGAAATTGCTTAGGTGGTTCTGAACAACAAGGAGAAGGATGGTCAGATTGGTTTTGGTTAATAATGCAGATTAAACCCGGAGATACCAGAAATGATGCAAGGGGAATAGGGACTTTTGTTATGAATCAGCCTACGAATGGTACAGGCATCAGAGAGTTTAAATATTCAACAGATATGAGTGTCGACCCTCATACTTTTGGGGATACCAATGACATGTGGTACACTGATCCTACTACAAATACTCAGGCTGTTGATGTTCATGGCGTAGGCTCGGTATGGGCAGTTATGCTTTGGGATTTGGCATGGGACTATATCGATAAATATGGTTATGATCCGAACATCTATACAGGAACAGGTGGTAACAACAAAGTAATGCGTTTGGTTTTGGATGCCATAAAACTTGATGGTTGCAATCCTACATTCGTAACTGCGCGTGATGCAATCTTAGCTGCGGATTTAGCTTCAACAGGAGGTGCTAATTATTGTTTGATTTGGCATGCATTTGCAAGAAGAGGGTTGGGAGTTGGAGCTTCATCAGGTACTAATACAGGTGTAGCAGGTATTAAGGATCAGGTAGAAAGTTTTGTTGAGCCGATTCCGGGCTCAACGCCGGCAACAGGTTCTGCTTGTACGTTAGGGGCTACTTATTTTGACAACAATGATATGTTGCGAATTTATCCTAATCCGACAAATGGCTTTATTAATGTCAGAATCAATAATTATGTTGGGAAAGTAAATTTCCGGATAGTTGATATTAACGGAAGAATTGTAAGCGAATTCAAAAATCAGGACTTTAATGTTGAAAAAACCTTAGATTTAAACAACCTTCAATCGGGCGTTTATGTTCTAAAAATCAATGGAGATAATGTGAATTTTACCGAGAAAATAATCAAAAACTAATTTTAAAAGCGGCTTTAAATGAGCCGCTTTTTTATGTTTTTAATCTTCCTCTTCTTCCTCTTCATCAAGCAAGCCTGAGAAAAGTGAACGTAATCCATCAACATCAATATTGCAGAATTGCTGAAGCTCATCAATAGTTCCGTGTTCGATAAAATAATCAGGAACACCACAAAGAAAGATTTCATTCACATAATCGTTTTTAGCACAAAACTCTAAAACCGAACTGCCAAAACCACCGGTCGTTACACCATCTTCTACAGTAATTATGGTTGAGAATTTGTCACAAATTTTATGCAGTTTCTTTTCGTCTAAAGGTTTTATAAAACCAAAATGATAATGGGCAAAATGTTGTTCAGTATCTTCAATATCATTTAATGCCTGAGTCACATTATCAGCAATCGTTCCGGTAGAAAGAATGGCAACCTTTTTTCCTTTTTTTAGTTTTTGGGCTTTGCCGATTTCAATCTTCTGAAAATCCGAAGGGAATTTCCAATCTGCATTTTTGCCTCTGCCACGCGGATACCGAATCGCTATCGGATGCTTTAATCCTAACGAAGCTGTGTATAAAATATTCTGCAATTCCATTTCATCCTTCGGGGCATAGATAATCATGTTTGGGATACAGCGTAGGTAGGCAATATCAAAAACTCCGTGATGCGTGGCACCATCTTCTCCGACCAATCCGGCTCGGTCTAGACAAAAAATGACCGGAAGATTTTGCAGCGCCACATCATGAATAACCTGATCATAAGCACGCTGCAAAAAGGTTGAATAAATGTTGCAAAATACTACCATTCCCTGTGTTACCATTCCGGCCGAAAGTGTAACAGCATGCTGCTCGGCAATTCCAACATCAAAAGCGCGTTTCGGAAATGCATCCATCATAAACTTCATAGAGCTTCCGCTGGGCATTGCTGGTGTAATCCCAATAATTTTCGGATTGTTTTTGGCAAGTTCAACCAAAGTCAAACCAAAGACATCCTGGAATTTTGGCGGTAAATTTTCAGTAGAAGATTTGATCAATTCTCCGGTAGCTGCATCAAATTTTCCGGGCGCATGGTACTTCACCTGATTTTCTTCTGCCTGCTGCAAACCTTTACCTTTTGTGGTTATGATGTGAAGAAACTTTGGGCCTTTTACTTTTTTTAATCGCTCTAATTCTTTTATCAACCCTTCTATATCATGACCGTCAATAGGCCCTGAATAATCAAAATTCAGGGACTTAATCATATTGTTATCTTTCGGATTACTGCCTTCCTTAACAGCAGTCAAATAATTTTTTAAAGCACCAACGCTTGGATCAATACCGATGGCGTTATCGTTTAGTATTACCAGTAAATCAGCATCGGTAACACCAGCATGATTCAACCCTTCAAATGCCATTCCACTCGCAATTGAAGCATCGCCAATCACCGCAATATGATGTTTATTTTCGCCTTTCAGCTGTGAAGCAATTGCCATTCCCAATGCCGCTGAAATAGAAGTCGAGGAATGCCCAACACCAAAAGTATCGTACACACTTTCACTGCGTCTCGGAAAACCTGAAATTCCACCGAGTTGTCGGTTGGTGTCAAACTTTTTTCTTCTTTCTGTTAAGATTTTATGTCCATAAGCCTGATGTCCAACATCCCAAACTAACAAATCGTTTGGCGTATCGAAAACGTAATGCAACGCAATAGTTAACTCAACCACACCAAGCGAAGCGCCGAGATGTCCTTCCTTTACCGAAACGATATCAATAATGAATTCGCGCAACTCCTTTGCCAATTGGGGCAATTGGGCAACGTCTAATTTCCGTAAATCCTTTGGGTTAACGATATGGTCGAGCAATTTTTTTGACATGCAACAAATGTACGAATTGAAATTGTATTTTTGTTTTATGGAAAATCCTTTCACCGACGAATATTTTATGAAGAAAGCTTTGCAGGAAGCTGAAGTTGCTTTTGAAAAAGGTGAAATTCCGGTCGGTGCTTTAATTGTTATCGACAACAAAATCATAGCCCGAACCCATAATTTATCTGAAATGCTGAATGATGTAACGGCACATGCCGAAATGCAGGCAATAACTTCCGCTGCGAATTTCATAGGCGGTAAATACTTAAAAGGCTGCACGCTTTATGTTACTTTGGAACCCTGTCAAATGTGCGCAGGAGCTTTATATTGGAGCCAGATATCCAAAATCGTTTTTGGAGCTTCGGATGAGCAGCGCGGATTCCAAAATCTGGGCACGACAATCCACCCGAAAACACAGGTTGTAAAAGGCGTTTTGGCCAATGAATGCTCGGATTTAATGGTACGGTTTTTCGCTTCTAGAAGAAAATAATTTTACAGGAAAAATATTCCCAAAAATAATTTTTTATTGTAAATAATAATTTGATACTTTTAGCGTTATATAGCTAATTGGAAAAAATTTCCAAGTAATAAGTTCTAACAAATAATTCATTTACAACCATGAAAACCAACAAGATTTTCGGCTTGTTCGTTGCAATTTTTTTATTGCAATCCTGTACTAAAAAATCGGCTTCCGATTTTGATTCAGACCCATCTCTTTTCAAAGATTACATTACAGGATTTTCATCAGGTTTCGTCTCGGTCCATTCTGATTTTAGGGTGCAGCTTGCGTTCAATAAAAGTGACTGGAAACCCAATCAGGAATTAGACGATGATTTGTTTGACATTTCCCCAAGTGTAAGCGGAAAAGTTGTCGCGCTTTCAAACAACACTATTGCTTTTGTTCCAAAAGAAAAATTGGAGCAAAATACGTTGTACCAAATTACTTTACATCTCTCACAAATCACTAATAAGGTTCCAAAGGAATTAGCTGATTTTAATTTTTCGGTAAAAACCATCAAACAGGATTTCCTTGTCAATACTCAGGATCTCCAATCCTACAGTAAGGATTGGTATTACTTAAACGGGACTTTGAAAACAGCTGACAATCTTAGTTTTGAAGATGCTCAAAAAATTATCAAAGCCACTCAAAATGATAAAGATTTAAAAATAAAATTTGACAAAGCGACAAGCACAAATACGGAATTCAAATTCATGATTGACAGTATTCAGCGTTTTGATGATGACAGTAAAATAAAGATTGCCTGGGATGGCGATGATGTCGATATCGACCAAAAAGGGAGTTCATTTTTTCCAATTCCGGGAAAAAATCAATTCAAAGTTTTAACCATTCAGGTTGGAGATACCAATAATCAATCCGTGCTGATAAACTTTTCCGATCCATTAAAAAAAGATCAGGATTTTAAAGGATTGGTATCTATCCAGGGGACAAACAACCTCAAATTTTCCACAATGGGAAATGTCCTCAAAGTCTTTTACGATAATGAGCCTACATCTTCAATAGATAAAGGAACTTCCAAGACAGTTGCCGTTGAAGCCGCTGTTGATACTGCTGTGGTGATGGTAGATACCGCTGCTGTTGATACAGAAGAAGTAACAGCAACTGATGTTGCAACTGCTGTCGAGTAATCGTTTTCAGGAAGTAAACTGGTTGAGGTTTTTCAAGG
>DBIH01000173.1 GCA_002296885.1 Flavobacterium sp. UBA807
AAATCCCGTCAGCATCCATAAAACAAATTGAACTGATTACCAATCCTTCAGCAAAATACAATCCGGAAGGAATGAGTGGAATCATTAATATCGTTTTACACAAAAATGCCAATCAGGGTTTTAACGGAAGTATCAACAACGGAGTAACATTTGCCAAAACACCAAAAGTAAATTCGTCTTTTGACATGAACTACAAAGTTGGGAAATTCAATTTTTATGGGAATTATGGCTTTAATCACGGTTTGCAGAAAAACCATGGTTTTGTAAACAGCCATCAACCTGATGCAGAAAAAACAGTTGATTTTAATTTCGGAAACAAAAACATTTCTCATTTGTATAAAATTGGTATCGATTATTATTTGAATGACTTTAATACCTTGTCTGTCTACACCAATCAAAATCTGTATTTATCCAGTGGAAATAGTACGACAACAGTAGATTATCAATCAAGCGCGATTACCGATATTATTCAGACAAACAAAAGCTATAACAAAAACCCATCAGGCACTTACAATTTTGATTTTAAACACAAATTCAAAAAAGAAGGCGAAAACATTGAACTGGAAGCCAACTATAATCGAAACAAAGGAATGGAACATTCCCGTTTCATAACAGTCTCTGATGTTGCTACTTCATATCTCAACGATATCAACAGCATCAATAACAATACTAAAATCAATTTAGATTATACCAATCCGCTGCCAAAAGATGCTAAATTAGAAACCGGTCTGGAAACCAGGATTGAAAACACTAATAATGATTTTGACAAAAACCAGGCTTATAATTCCGATTTTCATTATGAAAGAAAAATTCATTCAGCCTATGCGACCTACGGCAGACAATGGACAAAATGGGGTTACCAAATTGGTGCCCGTTTCGAAAATTATTCGGCCGATGCAAAGTTTAATGCTGTTGATAGCGAAGACACTAACGGAAACGGAAATACTACCGAAATCATTACCGGAACTTTTCACGATAAAATAAATACTGTTTATCCAAGCGGTTATCTGTCTTATAAACTTTCGGAAAACAACACTTTTAACTTCAACTACTCAAGAAGGGTTGACAGGCCAAGCATCGGACAGGTAAATCCAATCAGAGAATGGAGTACTCCAACGGTTACTTCTGTTGGTAATCCGTACCTGAAACCTCAATTTACCAATTCATTCGAATTGAACTATACCCGAAAAACTAAAATCGGTTCTATTTCAAGCGTTGTTTTTTATCGTATGATAACTGACGAAATTACGCGTACTGTAGAAATCGATCCAAACGACAGCAACAGAAATATTTTGTCCTATGCCAACTTCAAGGATAACAATTCTTATGGTGCCGAAATTTCAGCCAATCTGGATTTTACCAAATGGTGGAGTGCCAACATAGGGACCGATATTTATTTCAAAAGAATAAGAGGAACCGTTACTTCACAATTTGTTGAAAAAAATGTTTCTATATTCAACGGAAGAATCAACAACACCTTTAAAGCTACCAAAAACCTACGCTTCCAACTTTTCGGAATGTATCGCGGACAGGAACAAGGGTTACAGTTTTTAAGAAAAAACATGTACAAAACCGATATCGGCGCAAGCTATAATGTACTAAAAGGTAAAGGAACCATCAGCGCACGCGCAAGCGATATTTTCAACACGATGAATTTCAGCTTTGACGGAACGCTGCCATACAAACAGGAAGGTGCATTTTACTGGGAAAGCAGAAGCGTTTATTTAGGTTTTAATTATCGCTTTGGCGGTGGTAAAAACAGAGCGTTGCAAAGAAAACAAAGAGACGACAACGAAACCCAGGGAAGCGGCGGTATGTTGTAAAATAAACTTAAATTTGATTAGTTGTAATGAAAAAGCCATTCGTCTCGGCGAATGGCTTTTTCTATTTTTAAGTATCAGGAGCACAGCATTCCTTTATTCAGAATGAATCCTCCTGCTGTCCGCTTTATCTTTTTTGTTTGTCACCCTGAGCATTTGATATTAAGAGTAGAATGCAAAGCTTTCGGCAAATATCGAACGGCTTCTTTGCAAACAAAAAAGGATGCCGCTCCCATCAGGGCTAAAGTTCACCTACCATTTTATTATCGCGCTTGCCCAAGTAAATCCGCTGCCAAAAGCGGCAAGCACAACAGTATCTCCTTTCTTGATTTTTCCCTGCTCCCACGCTTCGGTCAACGCAATCGGAATCGAAGCTGCGGTAGTATTTCCATATTTCTGGATGTTATTGAAAACCTGATTGTCATTCAGCCCAAACTTCTTTTGGATAAACTGCGAAATCCTCAAATTCGCCTGATGCGGAATCAACATGTCAATATCAGAAACCTGCAGATTATTTGCCTGCAAACCTTCCATAATGACTTCACTAAAACGAACTACCGCATGTTTGAAAACATATTGCCCATTCATATAAGGAAAGTAACTCTCATCATCAGGGTTGTTTTCCGCAATGATATCGGTAACCCATCTTCCGCCCATTCCCGGAGCCAGTACCGCTAATTCCTTAGCATGTTCGCCTTCTGAATGTAAATGTGTCGAAAGTACTCCGCTGCCATCATCACTTCTGGTCAAAACAACCGCTCCTGCCCCATCTCCAAAAATCACCGAAACGGCACGGCCGCGTGTCGTCATATCCAATCCTAATGACTGCACTTCCGAAGCAACAACCAAAATATTCTTGTACATTCCGGTTTTGATAAACTGGTCTGCCACCGATAAAGCATACACAAAGCCCGAGCATTGATTACGAACATCGAGAGCACCAATGGTTTTCAAACCCAGCTCTTTTTGCAACTCTACTCCTGGTCCCGGAAAATAATAATCAGGTGAAATCGTTGCAAACACAATAAAATCGATATCATCCTTTGCAATTCCGGCACGTTCTATCGCAACTTTAGCAGCTTTTACGCCCATCGAAAGCGTGGTATCCTGACCACGGACAATGTGTCTTCTCTCCTGAATTCCGGTTCTTTCCTGAATCCATTCGTCATTAGTATCCATTATTTTCGACAAATCATCGTTCGTCACAACAGTAGGAGGAACATAAAATCCTAAGCCTGATATTTTGGATTGAAACATATATTTTTTATTAAATTATCAAAAAGGCGAAAGACAAAATTAAACATTTTTAAATGGCAACAATTTATTTTCGGATTTAATAAATTTGTAACAAGTCGGATTTATTTCAGACATATGAAAAATCAAAACTTATCATCATGAAAAAACATTTTCTCTCACTTCTGTTTATTTGCTTTTTAGTATCG
>DBIH01000075.1 GCA_002296885.1 Flavobacterium sp. UBA807
TATAAATTTTGAATTTTAAATTGGATATTAAACTTTGAATCATTTAAAATTTAGAATTACTTCGTCAATTCGCTATGCTCGTGTCAAAATTTAAAATAATCTACGCATCAATTTTAGCATACACAGCATTCTTCTCGATGAACTCTCTACGTGGCGGAACCTCATCGCCCATCAACATTGAGAAGACACGGTCTGCCTCAGCAAGATTTTCAATAGAAACCTGACGCAGGGTCCTGAACTCAGGGTTCATCGTAGTTTCCCACAATTGCTCTGCGTTCATCTCACCCAAACCTTTATAACGCTGAATACTCGCTCCACCGCCCATTTGCTGTGTAATCATATCGCGCTGGTCATCGTTCCATGCATATTCTTTTTTGTTCCCTTTTTTCACCATATATAAAGGTGGCGAAGCAATATAAACGTGACCGGCTTCAATCAAATCTTTCATAAATCGGAAGAAGAACGTTAGAATCAAAGTCGAAATATGACTACCATCCACGTCGGCATCGGTCATGATGATTACTTTGTGGTAACGCAATTTTTCAAGGTTCAAAGCTTTACTGTCTTCTTCAGTTCCTATAGTAACTCCAAGTGCTGTAAATATGTTTCTGATTTCCTCGTTTTCGAATACTTTGTGGTGCATTGCTTTTTCCACATTCAGAATTTTACCTCTCAAAGGCAAAATCGCCTGGAAGTTCCTGTCACGCCCCTGTTTTGCAGTTCCACCCGCAGAGTCTCCCTCAACAAGGTAAACCTCACATCTTGCAGGATCCTGCTCAGAGCAATCCGATAATTTTCCGGGCAAACCACCACCGCCAAGAACAGTTTTACGCTGTACCATTTCACGGGCTTTCTTAGCCGCATGACGCGCCTGAGCCGCAAGGATAACTTTCTGGACAATGATTTTTGCATCATTTGGATTTTCCTCAAGGTAATTTTCTAGCATTTCAGCTACTGCTTGAGAAACCGGAGAAACTACTTCCCTGTTACCCAATTTGGTTTTTGTCTGACCTTCGAATTGTGGTTCAGAAACTTTTACTGATATAATGGCGGTCAATCCTTCACGGAAGTCATCTCCTGAAATCTCGAATTTTAATTTGTCTAAAAGACCTGAAGCATCAGCATATTTTTTCAGCGTACGCGTCAATCCCATACGGAATCCCTGTAAATGCGTTCCTCCTTCATGTGTGTTAATATTATTCACATAAGAGAAAATATTTTCGGAATAGCTGGTATTGTAAACCAAAGCTACCTCAACCGGAATCTCGCCTTTTTCGTGCTCCATGCTGATCACATGCGTGATGATAGCTTCTCTTCCTTTATCCAGAAAACGAACGAATTCCTTTAATCCTTCTTTTGAATGGAAAACTTCTGAAGCAAATTCGCCATTTTCATTTACATCTCTTTTATCGGTAAGCGTAATAGTGATTCCTTTGTTAAGAAAAGAAAGCTCACGCATACGAGCTGCTAACGTATCGTATGAATATTCAACAGTTTGAGTAAATATTGTTTTATCGGGATGGAAAGTAACCGTAGTTCCGCGTTTTGTTGTTTCACCAACCTGTTTTACAGGATACATTGCTTTTCCTCTTTCGTATTCCTGCTCGTAAACTTTACCTTCACGGAAAACCGTAGCTTTTAAATGGTCGGATAAAGCATTAACGCAGGAAACCCCAACACCGTGCAGTCCTCCTGACACTTTATACGAATCTTTATCAAACTTTCCTCCTGCTCCAATTTTGGTCATTACAACCTCAAGCGCGGAAACTCCTTCTTTTTTATGGATGTCAACCGGAATTCCACGCCCGTTATCTTCAACTGTAATAGAATTGTCTTCGTTTATAATAACACCAATAGTGTCACAATGCCCAGCTAATGCCTCATCAATCGAGTTGTCAACCACCTCGTAGACTAAGTGATGTAAACCCCTGACTCCAGTATCTCCAATGTACATGGAAGGACGCATTCTTACGTGCTCCATTCCCTCTAACGCCTGTATACTATCGGCAGAATAACTGTTCTTTTTAATCTCGTCGCTCATATTATTTTATCGTAAAAAATCTATTTTTTATCTAACGAGCAAATATACAAAAGCAAGGAGGATTTCCTATTTAAAATCGGGCTGAAAAGCCTTAAGTTATTAACATTTTTGGCATTATTTCAACAAAAAAACGCCAGTCATTTTTGACCGGCATTTTTACAAACAACTAAACTTCAATTTAAACTCATGACTTTACTCACGAGTTTGTTTTTAAGGCGAACCCTGTTACTAATTATGCTTTTACATAGGCGTCTTCGTGAACACTTACCACTGCCCTTCCTGATGGATCATTTAGGTTTTTAAACGCTTCATCCCACTCCAATGCGATTTTGGTACTGCAGGCTACACTTGCTTCCTGAGGAACGCTTAAAGCAGCGGCATCGCTTGGGAAATGTTCATGAAAAATAGAACGGTAATAATATTCTTCTTTGGATGTTGGCGTTTGAATAGGGAATTTGTATTTAGCATTCGCTAATTGCTCATCCGAAATTTCTTTGGCAACCATTGCTTTCAACGTATCAATCCAACTGTAGCCAACTCCGTCGCTAAATTGTTCTTTTTGTCTCCAGGCAACGCTTGCGGGAAGCATATCTTCAAATGCTTTACGGATTACCCATTTCTCCATTCTTTCACCATTGATCATTTTATCTTGTGGATTGATTCGCATTGCAACATCCATGAATTCTTTATCCAAAAAAGGCACACGACCTTCAATTCCCCATGCTGCCAGGCTTTTGTTGGCACGAAGACAATCATACATGTGAAGCTTGCTTAATTTACGAACAGTTTCTTCATGGAATTCTTTTGCATTTGGCGCTTTGTGGAAGTATAAATAACCTCCGAACAGTTCGTCAGAACCTTCTCCAGACAATACCATTTTGATTCCCATCGATTTAATGACACGCGCCATCAGATACATTGGTGTTGATGCTCTAATCGTTGTGACATCATACGTTTCAATATTATAAATCACATCGCGAACGGCATCCAAGCCTTCCTGAATTGTGAATTTGATTTCGTGGTGAATTGTTCCCAAGTGGTCTGCTACTTTTTGTGCTGCGGCCAAATCGGGCGAGCCTTCCAAACCAACAGCAAACGAGTGCAATTGTGGATACCAGGCATCAACAGTATCACCAGATTCAATACGTTTCTGTGCATATTTTTTGGCGATAGCCGAAGTGATGGAAGAATCCAATCCGCCGGAAAGCAAAACGCCATACGGGACATCACTCATTAACTGACGGTGAACCGCTGCTTCCAATGCTTTTTTGATTTCATCAATGCTGGTTTTGTTTTCTTTTACAGCATCATATTCCGTCCATTCTCTTTTGTACCATTGCACAAAATCACCGTCTTTGCTCGACATATAATGCCCTGGGGGAAACAATTGGATTTTGGTGCAATAACCTTCCAAAGCTTTTAATTCGGAAGCCACATAAAATGTTCCGTTTTCGTCCCAGCCAATATATAACGGAATGATTCCCATATGGTCGCGTGCGATGAAATATTCGTCTTTGGCAACATCATAAATAGCGAATCCGAAAATACCATTCATTTCATCAATAAAATGAACACCTTTTTCTTTATATAAAGCGAGAATGACTTCACAGTCACTTTCGGTTTGGAATTTATATTTTCCTTCAAACTGTTTGCGCAAATCCCTGTGATTGTATATTTCTCCATTGGCAGCTAAAACCAAACTCTTATCTTCACTAAACAAAGGTTGCTTTCCCGAAGCCGGATCAACAATTGCCAAACGTTCGTGAGCTAATATTGCTTTATCGTTACTAAAAACTCCACTCCAATCCGGACCGCGATGACGGATGATTTTCGACATTTCCAATACTTTTGGCCTTAACACTTCTGCTTTCTGTTTCAAATCAAAAGCACATACAATTCCACACATATTCTTTTATTTTATTTTCCCTTCGCAAGCTCAGGGTGACATTAATTAATTTTAATAGGGCAAAGATGAAATAATAGTTATAAATGAAAAACATAATCGTATATTTAATTATAATTTATAACTAAAAAATAAAATACTATTGGATTATGAAAGTAAAAATATTTAAAAAGTTAATTTCGACTTAAAGATTGTTACATTTGATATTAAGAGGAGGACTGCCAGTGGCAGTCAGGTATTTTTAATACAGTTTGGAAGAGTAAAGCTTAAGTTACACTTTCAATCGTATATGGTTTTCCATTCAAGTCAAATGAAAATCCGGCTTTATTTCCCATTAATTTACTTCCTAAGGGCGATTGCGGTGAAAGCGCAAAAACGTTTTTGTTATCGATAGTTAATTTGGGCAAAGCCGTGCTAATAAAAAGAAGCATTCCATTAGCTTGAACCAAACTTCCCAAAGCCACTATCTGGTGTATCTGAGAAGCATCTATTTTTTCGAGAATATTTTTCTGATCGAGGATTTCTTTGAGTTTGTGATTGAGTTTTTCCTGCTCAAGATGCATCATCGACAATGCTGTTTCGTGTTTATCTCCTGCTGAACCTTTGGCATCGTTCTGCGCATCTTCGGTCAAGCCCGAAATCATATCCTGAAACACATCAATCCGGTCCTGAAGCATTTCCTTATAACGTTGCAGAATTTGTTGCTTGATAGACATTTTAGAATACTTAGATTATTAGACAGACTTAGATTAAAAAATAGACTTCTTAAATTATTTACAAATCTAAGAAGTCTAAGCTTTCTAAAAGGTCTAAGTTGTCTAATTTAAAAATCAAATTTATAACTCGCGCCTCCTAAAATCTGTAATCCCTGCACAGGATAATTTGCCCAGCGTTGATAATTCTGATTGGCCAGATTATTCCCCCTTAGGAAAAATGTCATACGCTCGCTGTATTTATATCCAACATGTGCATTCAAATCGAAATAACTTTTCAAAGTTATGCTGATATCATCAGGAAACGGAAGCGTTATAGTTGCCTGTCTGAAAATATCTTTTCTTTCGCCCACAAAGAACAAACTTGTTCCGGCATACCATTTTGGCGTGATATTGACATCAAGAGTTGTTGCCAGTTTTATTGAAGGTAGATTCCATGCTTCTTTTTCAACATCAGTAGAATAACTGCTGAATGTTCCGTTGATGCCAAAAGACACATTCTTAGAAAAATCTGCTTTTAATTCACCAAAGAAACTTACTGTTTTCACGCGGTCATATACCACTTCAAACGAGTTTGCATAGGCATATCCATCCGTATTTGTGTTATTATGGTAAAAAAGATTGCTTTTGAATAATGCTTTGCCATCTTCATTTTTATAGGAACCACGAATGTTATAACTAACGCTGCTTGCCAGTTTTCCTTTCAATCCTGCATAGATGTCATATTTCTCATCTGTTGGTGCAATATTAAGCGTTGGAGAAACGAAGAAATTTTCCTGTACAAAATCGCTGTAGGAGTTTTGATGTAATGTTCCTTCAAGTCCGGCATAGAATACCATCAAATCGCCAACAATTTTATACGAGCCTGTTACCTGCGGATAAATAAAGAATTTGCTCTCTCCTGCTTCCTGAGCAGCGCTGTAGAAGAAGCCAACTCCTGCATTGATTGTCAAATCATTTTTGTGGATTTTGATACTTGGCTGAAAACCGACATTCGTAAAACCATATTTTATCGATCGGGTCTCGTCCATATTTTTATCAAATGAACCGCTTACATAATCAACCAAAAAATCGGTTTTGATCTTTTGCTCAACGATATCGAATTCCAATGATGGTTTTGCAACAAAACGATTTTCCTCTGAGCCAAACGCGTCCCAAAAACGGGTGAACTTAACGGTGCTTTCCTTTAAGATATTATCCAGACCTAATCTTCCGCCAAGATATAAAGTGTGATACGTTTGCTTTTCATCAATACCGTCAATAGTTGCGTCGTCAAAAAGTCCGGGATAAACTCCGTACCAATTATAAATCTGATGTTTGTAACCCAAATCAGCATTCCATGTCATTGCTTTTGTTCGGCTTCCGTAGGTCAAATCCAAGGATGTATTCAACATTTTATCATCGAGACGCACATCTTTAATTCCGCCCTGAGTCGAATTATGGCGTAACATCCCGCCAAAATAATCAGTGTTGCTCACATTTTGGGTAACAAAAAGTTCGGCACCAACAGTTCCGTAATTTCCTGCAGCCAAAGTCATATAATTACTGAATATTTTCTCTTCAGCACTTTTATCAACATTTGCTGCTTTTCCTTTAGATGGTGTGAAAGTTGAAGCTACAGGAAATGAGAAAATATTGTATTGGATATTCTCTTTTTTCGATGTGTCATCATCGTCCAAAGTAGGTATTTCTTTTACTTTGAATGCATCCGAAATTGTTGGCGTATAAGGTTTAACAACATTCACCACTTCGGTTCCGATGTTGTCGTCTTTCTTTTGTGCTGTTGTCTTCTGGAAACCTGCCAAAAATAAAACAGCTACTATGGTATATTGAAATGTCTTTTTCATTTAAATCGGGTTTTAGTTTTGGATAGAAGAATTTGTTTTAGAAATTTCACCTTTTATGGTACTCAATTCAGTTTGTGCTTCCTGAACTACATCATCAAATTCCTTAAAGTTTTTGATAACGCTGTCCAAAATAGAAGTCGCACTGAAATTATCTTTCAATTGATAATAATTCTTAGCCATTACAATCAAACCTTTGGCACCAAAATATTTATAACCTGAATAATCTCTCGCTAATTTCTGAACGGTTTTATTCGAATCTTCATACTTACCATCTTTGTTTTTGAAATACGCATCATAATACAATGCTTCTGCCGCTAATTCCCCTTTAGCAATCGTTAGCAGTTTTGCGTAAGCCGCCCTTGCTTTAGGTTCATCATTCGCCTTAATCGCAGAACGCGCTACGATAATCTGTGCATCACTTTTGATTTTGTTATCCGTTTTTGGATTAGCCAAAACTTTATCGGCATAAATCACTGCATTCGGATAATCTTTTTGGTCATAATAAGCACGCATCAGATTAGCCTGTGCGAAAGTTATGTTTTGGGGAAAATCAGCTTCAGTTTCTAAACGTTGCAAAACCGGAACCGCTTTCGTGTAATCGTCTTTTTTCAAGTGAATTTCAGCCAAACGCGCTAAAGACTGCTCCGTAAATTCGTTTCTTGATTTGCTGATGACGAATTCATAATTTGGAACTGCACTCGCTTCTTTTCCGTCGGCGTAAAGAGATTGTGCCAGGTAAAAATTTGCTTTCAAAGCGTGCAATCCATTTGGAAACTGAGAAACATAGCCACCTAAACTCGTTATCGCTTGTTTGGTATTGTTTTGTAAATATTGCTTTTCAGCTGCTTCGTAAGTGTCGTTATCCAAATCAGCATCAGTAACTTCAACAAAATCCAAAGTTCTTACCCAGGTCGCATATTCATTTACTTTACCCATATCCATATACACCAATCGTGCAGTTGAAACCGCTTCAGAAGCTTCGGGAGTTCTTGGATATTTAGCCGCAACTTC
>DBIH01000231.1:0-306 GCA_002296885.1 Flavobacterium sp. UBA807
ATCTACTGACAATTCAATTGCGTTAATAAAAGAACATTTTCCGTCAATAACAATTATTCAGAATGATGGTAATTACGGTTTTGCTACCGGATATAATGTAGCGTTACAGCAGGTTGAAGAAGACTATTATGCCTTGGTGAATTCTGACATTGAAGTTACAGAAAACTGGTTGGCTCCTATCCTATCCATTTTTGATTCAGAACCTAACATTGGAATTATCCAACCAAAGATTTTAGATTATAAAAACAAGGATTATTTTGAATATGCAGGTGCGGCTGGTGGTTTCATCGACCAATATGGCTATCC
>DBIH01000231.1:494-12780 GCA_002296885.1 Flavobacterium sp. UBA807
AAATCTTTTGGGCGAGTGGTGCCTGCTTCTTTATCCGAAAAGAAGTTTACCGAAAACTAAATGGCTTTGATGATGACTTCTTTGCTCATCAGGAAGAAATCGATTTGTGTTGGCGCGCTTTTAATTTGGGTTACGAAGCTAAGTATACTCCCGATTCTGTTGTGTTCCATGTCGGCGGTGCCACGCTGAATGAAAGCAATCCAAAGAAAACCTTCTTGAATTTCAGAAATTCATTATTGATGCTGACCAAAAATTTGCCTAAAAACAAATTAATTCCAATTATTTTAGCCCGACTTGTGCTTGACGGTCTGGCCGGAATTCAATTTATTTTTAAAAGAAAATTTAGTCATTGCTGGGCAATTGTTAAAGCGCATTTTCATTTTTATCATCTGATTAACAAAACGTTGAAGAAACGAAAAGCTCCTCAACGTGAAAACTATTATCACTCAAAGAGTATTGTTTACAGCTACTTCGTGAAGAACGGCACCGTTTTTGAAAAGTAATTTTAACAAGAGTTTATCATTGAATATGCTCAAAAAACTTAAAAAAAAAGTATTTTTGTTAAAATTAAATCACCTAACTCATGAGAAAAGTAATTTTTGCAATTTCATTAGCAGCGCTTACACTAACGTCGTGTGGCACTAAGAAAAAGATTGCTGCTTTAGAAGCACAGAACAAAGAATGTCAGGATTTATTGAATTCAACTACTATGAAGCTGAATTTGTGTTTATCTGAAAAAGATGCCCTTTCTAAACAAAACGATTACCTAAAACAAAACAATTCCGATTTAATAAACAGCTCTAAAGAGATGACATTATTAAGCACCAAAGGTGCTCAGAACTTAGAAAAATCTCTGGAAAGCTTAAAAGAAAAAGACCTTAAAATTTCACGCCTTCAGGATGCTTTAACCAAAAAAGACAGCGTTACTTTGGCTTTGGTTACCAGTTTAAAAAGCTCGGTTGGAATTTCTGATCCGGATATCGAAATCAATGTAGAAAAAGGAGTTGTATTTATCTCTATTGCAGATAAATTATTATTCAAAAGCGGAAGCTATGTAGTGAGCGATAAGGCCAAAGAAGTTTTAGGCAAAGTGGCTAAAGTAATCAACAGCCGTCCAACATTTGAATGTATGGTTGAAGGTCATACTGATAATGTCCCGTTTACAGGAAATGCCGTCTTACTTGATAACTGGGATTTGAGCGTGAAACGTTCTACTGCTATTGTCAGAGTATTAACAAAAGATTTAGGTGTAAAACCATCTCAGTTGATTGCAGCCGGAAGAAGCGAATTTGTTCCGTTAGTTGATAATAACAGTGCTGATAACAGAGCAAAAAACAGAAGAACGCGAATCGTGGTTATGCCTAAGATTGATGAATTCTACGATATGATTGAAAAAGAAATGAAGAATCAGAAACAATAATCTATTCAGAAAAAAGAGAATACAATATAGATAATAGACAAAAACGTCCTGAGCAATTAGGACGTTTTTTATTTAAAAGAAAAGGCTATGTTCTTTTCCTATATTCTATCTTCTTTTAAAAAATATCCGAATCTCCTTTTCCTTCACGAACAACAACTGGTTCATAACCTGACAAATCGATAATGGTCGAACCAACATTATCTCCGTAACCGCCATCAATTACAAGGTCGACAACATGCTGCCATTTTTCAAAAATAAGTTCCGGGTCAGTTGAATATTCCAATACTTCATCATCATCATGAATGGATGTAGAAACAATTGGATTTCCTAATTGACGTACAATATCTAATGCGATATTATTATCCGGAATACGGATTCCGACAGTTTTCTTTTTACGGAATTCTTTGGGCAAATCATTATTGCCCGGGAGAATGAATGTATAAGGTCCTGGCAAAGCTCTTTTCAATATTTTGAATGTGGCTGTATCGATTTGCTTAACATAATCCGAAAGATTGCTTAAATCGCTGCATACAAAAGAAAAGTTAGCTTTTTCTAATTTGATGCCTTTAATTTTAGCTATGCGCTCTAAAGCTCTACTGTTAGTAATATCGCAACCCAAGCCATAAACGGTATCTGTCGGATAAATTACCAAACCACCTCCACGCAGCGCATCAACTACTTTTTTTATGGCAGCTTCGCTGGGTTTGTCTTCATATATTTTTATGAATTCTGCCATTATTTATTGGCTGGTTTTGGCGTTATAAACAACCCCATCAAAAGGGAAACTATAAGTGAAACCACAATTCCGATTATAATCCTTCGGTTTGTAATGGGTTCATGGTTAATAAATTTTGGAATGATATAAACGTTCATAAATGACATTACTACAAACCAATAAATTACAAGTTTCCAATTCGATTTTAATTTTTCCATAACATAAATTTATCCGATTACATCGAGCTTTGCAAAGCGCAACAAAAGTTTTTTAATTCCACCGACTTCAAATTTGATTTCTGCTTTTTTATCGGCACCTGCGCCTTCCATATTCAGTATTTGCCCTTTCCCGAAGCGTTCATGCATTACTACATTTCCAACAGTTAATTTACTGTCAAACAAATTAGTATTGCTCGGGCCGTTGCCTGATATAGGTTTTAATTTACGGATATTGGCAGCAGAAACCGGTTCCTCTCCATATCTTTTGGGTGGAGTTCCTGCCACAGGTTTTTCCAACCGCAGTTTGGATTTATCAATATCGCCAAAAATATCCAAATCGATGCTTGGTTTATAACGATACCCTGTATCCATCGGATTCATATACTCCAGATATTCATCCTTGATTTCTTCTATAAAACGCGAAGGTTCGCTATCAACTAATTTCCCCCAACGATATCGTGATTGCGCATACGTCAAATATGCCTGATGTTCGGCACGAGTTAAGGCAACATAAAACAAACGGCGTTCTTCTTCTAGTTCGCTTCTGGTATTAAGGCTCATGGCACTTGGAAATAAATCTTCTTCCATTCCCACCACAAAAACATACGGAAATTCTAATCCTTTTGCCAAATGAATTGTCATCAGCGCCACTCTGTCATCATCGCCGGTATCATTATCTAAATCGGTTGCCAAAGCTACATCTTCAAGAAACTCTGATAAAGCACCACGTGCACCATCAATTTCTTTTTGACCTTCGATGAAGTCTTTTATACCTCCCATTAAGGTTTCTATATTTTCAATACGGGCAATACCTTCGGGAGTTCCGTCTTTTTTGAGTTCCTGTATCAAGCCTGTTTTTTTGGCAACATGCTCGGTTAAAACAAAAGCATCCTGCTGTTCGTTGATGATTTGAAAACTCTTGATCATTGTGACAAAATCTTCGAGTTTTTGCTTGGTTCCCGAATTTAATTTTAAGTCTATTTTATCGATGTTTTCCATTACTTCAAAAATGGAACGCTTGTAATGATTAGCTGCAACGGTAAGCTTTTCAATTGTTGAATCTCCAATTCCACGCGCCGGATAATTAATCACACGCACCAAAGCTTCTTCATCTTTTGTATTGATGACCAAACGCAGATAACACAAAACATCTTTGATTTCTTTTCTTTGGTAGAAAGACAAACCGCCATAAATTCGGTATGGAATATCTCTTTTTCGCAATGCATCTTCCATGGCACGTGATTGTGCGTTGGTTCGATACAAAATGGCAAACTGTCCGTTGCGCAGTTGGTTGCGCATCTTCTGCTCAAAAATTTCTCCAGCTACAAATCGTCCTTCTTCACCATCGGTAACACTGCGGTGCACTTTTACTTTGGCACCATAATCATTAGCGGTCCAAACCACTTTTTCGAGTTTGGTTTTATTTTTATCGATAATCGAATTGGCAGCTTCTACAATGTTCTTGGTAGAACGGTAGTTTTGTTCCAATCGATAAGTTCTCACATTATCATAATCTTTTTGGAAATTGAGAATGTTGTTGATGTTAGCTCCGCGAAACGCGTAAATACTCTGCGCGTCATCGCCAACTACACAGATATTCTGATATCGGTCAGACAATGCACGGACAATCAAATATTGTGAATGATTGGTGTCTTGGTACTCATCAACCAAAATATATTTAAACCGCTCCTGATATTTTGCCAAAACATCCGGATGGACATTCAAAAGTTCATTCGTTTTCAATAACAAATCATCAAAATCCATGGCGCCACTTTTGAAACATCTCTCAACATATTCCTTGTAAATATCGCCTAGTCTTGGCTTTTTGCTCATCGCATCCTGCTCCTGCAATTCGGGATTATTGAAATAGGCTTTTACCGTAATCAAAGAGTTTTTATACGATGATATTCTCCCGAAAACCTGCTTTGGTTTATAGATATCCTTATCCAATTGCATTTCCTTGATAATCGCCGAAATCAATCGAACACTATCCTGCGAGTCGTAAATCGTGAAATTGGAAGGATAACCCAATTTGTCGGCTTCGCTTCTAAGAATCCTTGCAAAAACCGAATGAAATGTTCCCATCCAAAGATTTTTGGCTTCAGCCGCTCCAACTATATCACCAATACGCTTTTTCATTTCGCGTGCTGCTTTGTTGGTAAAGGTTAATGCCAGGATATTAAAAGCATCAACGCCCAAACTCATTAGATAGGAAATGCGCACCGTAAGCACACGTGTTTTTCCTGAACCGGCTCCGGCAATGATAATCATTGGTCCGTCTTTCTGAAAAACAGGTTGTTGTTGCGCTTCATTAAGCTGCGAAATATACTTTTCCATCATCATTTTTGAGATTGTTCAAATTTATGATTACTCGATTTGAATTACAATAAATTTTAAGGGTATTTCTATTATATTTGTCAACAATTTTAGTCAAAACACACATGAGCTCCGATAAAATTATAGAATTACTGATGTATGCTGTCCCGTCGCTTATTACGGGAGGTGTGGCGTATTATTTGTTTGACAACTACTTCAAAGACCAGCAAAAAACAAGACGTTGGTTATTGCAGAGAGAAAATCAAAAACATTCTTTGCCATTGCGTTTGCAGGCATACGAACGATTGGCTTTATTTTTAGAGCGAATCAATCCTGCGAAATTATTGATTCGTGTAGCTCCGTTGAATGATGATAAAGTGGATTACTCGAATCTTTTGATTCATCATATCGAACAGGAATATGAGCATAACATCACGCAACAGGTTTATGTTACGAATGAACTTTGGACTATGCTTTTGACTGCAAAGAATACTATCATTCAAAATATCAGGAAAACAGCGGCAGATGCATCTGTTGCGAATGCTGACCAGTTAAGGGAAAAGATTTTAAGTAATCTTCTCGACGGTCAATCAGCAAGCACAGTGGCTTTAGGTTATTTAAAAAATGAAGTCGCCGATGTTTTAGGATAACAAAAAACCTTCTCTGTGAGAAGGCTTTTTTTATTTCTTGAATTTCGAAATTCCGTCTTTCAGCCAAGCTAAGTACTCATCAACATTTGGAGTATAACTAACAGGCTCGTTTAACTTTTGTTCTTTTAAGTCAGTCAACACATAAAAAGGTTGCGTGTTGGTTTTGTATCTTGTGATAATGAATTCCGTCCATTTATCTCCAATAGTCGTAATTTCATTACCTGTAATTTTCGAAACGGTTTGTTCATTCTTAGGCAACTCGCGTTTATCATCAACATATAACGAAATTAGGACCACATCATTCTTAAGTACATTTAATACTTTTTCACCCGACCAGACATTGTTTTCCATCTTACGACAATTGACACATGCAAAGCCGGTAAAATCTAACATCACAGGTTTATTTACCGTTTTGGCATAAGCCAAACCTTTCGCATAATCATTAAAAACCGTTAACCCATGCGGACCAATTTCTGCTCCGTCTGGTAATCCGTTTTTTGATGAAACCGTGCTATTTTCAAAGAAACCCATTGGACTTTCACTATAGGTTTGTGGCGGAGGAAAAGCGCTGATTAGTTTCAAAGGCGCACCAAATAATCCCGGAATCATATAAATTGTGAATGCCAGAACAAGTACTCCCAATGACAATCTTCCAACAGAAATATGTGTTGCCACATCGTCGTGCGGCGTTGTTATTTTTCCGAATAAATAGAATGCCCAAGCTCCGAAGATGGCAATCCAGATGGCGAGGAAAACTTCTCTCTCTAATAAATGCAATTGCAGAACCAAATCGGCATTGGATAAAAATTTAAATGCCAAAGCCAATTCTAAAAAGCCTAAAGAAACCTTTACCGTATTGAGCCAGCCACCAGATTTTGGCAAAGAATGCATCCAACTTGGGAACATGGCAAACAGCATAAACGGCAATGCTAATGCTGTAGAAAAACCAAGCATTCCAACAATTGGAGCAATTCCACCTTTTGAAGCTGATTCCACTAAAAGCGTTCCGACAATTGGCCCAGTACAGGAAAATGAAACTATTGCCAAAGCCAAAGCCATGAACAGAATTCCGATGATTCCTCCTCTATCGGCTTGTTTGTCTACTTTATTCGCCCAGGAATTGGGCAGCATGATTTCGAAAGCACCAAGAAATGAAGCAGCAAAAACTACTAAAAGCAGGAAGAAAAATACATTAAACCACGGATTTGTTGACAAGGCATTCAACGCATCGGCACCAAAAATCCCGGTAATTGCTAATCCCAAAATCACATAAATTGCAATGATCGAAATTCCATATAGAATTGCATTTCGTTTTCCCTGTCCCGGATTTTTGCTTTGTTTGGTAAAAAAACTCACCGTCATTGGAATCATCGGGAAAACACAAGGCGTTAGCAAAGCCGCAAAACCACCAAGAAAAGCTAAAAAGAAAATCGTCCATAATCCTTTTTTTTCTTCTTTTTTTGGTGCTTCAACAACTGCTTTTGTCACTGCTTTAACTGTTGTCGTATCAGATATCGGGTTTGCTGCAACAGTGTCAGCTACAGCTAACGTTGGTTCGGTTTTTTCAGTTACAGGGATTTTAAAAACAAAGGTTTGCGGATCCTGAATGCAAACCGATTTACAAACCTGATAATCGGCCTTGACTTTTATACTGCTTAACTTTGGATTTAAAATCTTTACTTTTTGAGTAAATGTGACCTGCTTTTCAAAGTAATATTCATCCACGCCAAAAACATCATTGAATGCTTTTTTATAGGGACTTTCCTTTGTCTTACCGACCAACTCGTAGTTTCCTTTCGTATCGATATAATTGAATTCTGCAGGCAATGAGCCACCATCGGGCGTGAATTGCGAATAGAGATGCCAACCTTCGTCAATACTTCCATTCATAACCAAATTAAATTCGGTATCGGAAACTTTCTCAACCTTCGTTGACCATTTTACCGGCTTGAGAATTTGCGCATTGCCATTGGCAAAAGCCCAAAAAAATAAAAGTGAAAGTAGTATTTTATTCATTCCTGAAGTTGTATTTGTACAATTTTAGTTGTTTGATCTGTGACTTTAAATCTATTATCCTGCCTTTTTCCAATAATCCAAACAATTTGATTATCAGAACATAAAATCCAGGTTTTAGATTTATCTAATAAAGAAAACTTCTCGTCTTTGAAATACTTGCTTAGCTTTTTTGAACCATTCATACCAGACGGAAAAAATAGATCACCTTCCTGCCATTTTCTGATTTCTAACGGAAATCTAAGCTTTTCTTCGTCAACAAATATAGTATTAGTTGTCTGAACCGAAATGTCATCTACATTACAAAACGTTAGTTTTAAGGGAAATTTAACTTCTTTTTGCCCTTTTTCTATCAAATACTGTTCGTTTTCTTCCGCTTTTTGTTTGGAAAAAACAATCAGTTCGTTTCTGTCTTTAAGCAAAGTGTGCTTTTTAGAATGAATCTGTTTTCCGGATTGAGCGTTAACCAACTCATTGATGGAATCCCAATCACTAAAACCAAAAGGTTCCAGCCATTGATATAGATAAGCTGCGTAATTAGGCAATTGCATCAACTCGGTCAGATTAATTTTTTTCTGAGAGTCGATATCTTTAACAACATTCCGATATACAATCCGCGAAGCATCATCAACCAAAGTTTGTGCCTGTTGCAGATTGGAAATAGTACTTTCAAAGGAACTCAGCAAACCCGGATTGATTTCCTTTAATACCGGAATTACATCGTGTCGCAGTTTGTTGCGGACATATTTATCAGAATCATTGCTACTGTCTTCGCGCCATTGCAGCTTATTTTCTTTGGCAAAAGTTTCGATTTCATTTCTTGAGAAACACAACAACGGACGGATTATATTTCCGTTTTGTTGCGGAATTCCGGTTAGGCCATCCAATCCTGAAGCTCGGGTAAAATTGATTAAAAAAGTTTCAAGGCTGTCATCGAGATGATGTGCGGTAAGAATATAATCGTAATCGTTATTTATCAAAAGGGTATTGAACCAGTCATAGCGGAGTCCACGCGCCGCAACCTGAATTGATAACTTATGTTCTTCTGCAAATCTTTTGGTGTCAAAATGATTTACAAACAACAAGATTTCTTTCTTTTCGCATTGCGTTTTTACAAATTCTTCATCGCCATCACTTTCATTGCCACGCAGCTGAAAATTACAATGCGCCGCTCTGATATCGAGCTTTGACTGACGGCACAATTCCAGCAAAACCATACTGTCGATGCCACCGCTTATAGCAATAAGAAGTTTTCTTCCATTTAGGAAAGGGAGATTTTGATTGATATGATTTTGAAATTTTGCAAGCATATTCAAAAGTAGTTAATTTAATTTAACCCAAAACTTCAAACATGGCTTTGGCTTTTAGAAGGCATTCATCGTATTCCTGCTCGGGAATAGATTGCGAAGTGATAGCGCTTCCGACAGAAAATGAAATGTATTTTTCTTTAGCATTATATAAAATACTTCTAATGACAACATTGAAATCGAAGTCATTTTCGGGCGTAAAATAACCAACGGCTCCGCTATACAAGCCACGTTTGGTTTCTTCCAATTCTTCAATAATATTCATCGCCGAAATCTTAGGGGCGCCCGTCATGCTTCCCATTGGGAAAGTTGTTTTTATGATTTCTACTGGAGAAACTGTGTTTTCAACGGTTGATACAACAGTTGAAATCATTTGGTGGACTTGTTCAAACGTATAAATGCCACACAATTCTTCAACCTCAACAGAGCCTTTTACTGCTGTGTGTGATAAATCATTTCGAACCAAATCGACAATCATAATGTTTTCGGCGCGTTCTTTAGGATTTTGAGCTAATTCTCTTTTTGAATTTTCATCCAAAGTTTTATCCGAAAAACGTTTGGCAGTTCCTTTTATTGGTTGCGAAATAACTTTATTGAATTCTTTTTTCAGATAACGTTCGGGCGAAGCAGAAAGTAAATACTGAAAATCATTTTTAAAGAAAGTTGCAAATGGCGGTTTGGAAATGCTGTTTAGTTTCTGATAGGTTTCAAACGGTTCAATAAAAGCATTTTCAGCATAAAACTCCATACAGAAATTGGCTTCGTAAATGTCGCCACGATGAATGTGTTCGAGCATCTTATTGACTTTTGAAACATAATTGTCTTTCGAAATCCGCTGTTGCACCTCGACTAAACTCGGTGTGACAGTCTGCATTCTTTGTTCAGCTTTCGATTGACTTATAATTTCAAAATCATATTCAATTTCATCATCACATAAATGCAAATACTGAACTTCGAGTTGGTTTTCCTTTAACAGAAATAACTTCTTTGGTTGAAAGAAAAATAAATCCGGAAAATGCAATCCGTCAAAATTATCAGAACGCAACTCTTCTGTATCATTTTTCAAATCATAAGATAAATAGCCAAAGAGCCAGTCTTTAGTTTGCTGTTGATATTGTTTTAAGTCATCAAAAGCATTGCTGTAATCTGTTTTTATCGAAGTAAAAGAATCAACGGCTAAGAGGCAATCAAAACTGGATTTTTTTTGATGATAATCATTCGAATCCAAAAAAACCACTTCCCGAAACTGTTGTGCCCACTGCAAAAGCTGCTGTTTAAATTGCGTTGAATTATCTATAGTTTTGGAAATTTTTGTTCTCAAAAGTGAGTGGATTTAATGGTTTTCAAAATTACGATAAAAAAATATTCTTTCATTTTAAATGATTATCAATTTGTGGCACGCTTTTTAGTAGAGCTTTTGTGAAGTCAAATCCTGTTAATTCATTTTAAAATATTGATAGAAAACTACACTTGAATTTTTGTTGCAACCAAAACTCTTGAAGTAATTATCTATTAATCCTAAAAATGAATCTAAAATGAAACACTTATCAAAAATTGGTTTGGCTTTGTTCGCAATCGGACTTGCCTTTGCTTGTAAACAGGCTAACGCCGACTTAAATGCAGAAGCTGCTGCAGACAATACTGCCGTCGAATCGGCTAAAACTATTTCTTCTAATGCAGCGGTTGAAGATAAAGACAGTAACCGAAAATTCGTCCGAACCGCCGATTTGAAATTCAAAGTAAAAAACGTAGCAAAATCAACTTATGCCATTGAAAATATCGTTGCAAAAAACGGTGGTTTTGTAACCTTTACCGATTTGAAAAGCAACATTAATGAAAAATCGGAAACAAAAATCAGTCAGGATAGTACTTTGGAAACCACAAAATTTACAGTTGACAATACGATTACTATTCGTATTCCTAATACGCAATTAGATACTGTTCTGAAATCAATGGTAAAAGAAGTCGCGTTTCTCGACAGCCGATTGATTAAAGCTGATGATGTATCCTTGCAGTTATTATCAAATAAGATGGCTCAGAAAAGATTGGCATCACATCAGAAAAGGCTTGAAAATGGCATTGATACCAAAGGTAAAAAACTCAATGATATTACAAAAGCCGAAGACAAAGTCCTTGACAATGAAACCGAAAGCGACGAAACCGTTCTGAGAAATTTAAGTCTTGAAGACCAAGTGAATTTCAGCACTGTTACTTTGTATTTGTATCAACGAGAAAGCATACTGCAGGAAATGGTTGCCAATGAGAAAAGCATTAATGCGTATCGTCCGCATATCGGATTGCAAATTTGGGATGGTTTGAAAACCGGTTGGTTTATGTTTGAAGCAATCATTGCGTTTATAGTACAGCTTTGGGCGTTAATTCTAATCGTAATCTTAGGAATATTCAGCTATCGTAAATTCATCAAAAAATAACTGTTAATAACTTGAAAGTGAAATAAATACCATTGGTGTAACCCTTTGGTATTTTTTTATTTAATTTTGATATATCATTAATCAATTAAAATCAAACTTATGAAAATTTTCACTATCGTTGTCCGTGTATTGATAGGAGCATTTCTCCTATTTGCATCCATTAGTTTTTTTCTGCACAAGGCTCCTGAAACAGAAGTCACCGGAAATTTTAAAGCGTTCCAATTAGGATTGGTTGCTTCAACTTATTTAATGCCTTTGGCTAAAGCAGTTGAATTGCTATCCGGTCTATCCTATGTAACGGGTAAGTATGTAACTTTAGCCAATATTGTTGTGCTGCCTGTGACACTCAATATTTTATTGATAAATTATTTCATGTCGCCGGCAACTTTACCAATTGCAATAGCATTGTTTGCAGCAAACATCTTTTTAATTTACAGATATTGGCATAATTACAAAACTGTTTTTACTCCATAAAAAAAGCCTCTCAAATGAGAGGCTTTTTTTGTCTTGATTATGCTAAGTCAAATCGATCAAGATTCATCACTTTATTCCAAGCCGCAATAAAATCTTTTACAAATTTAGCTGCAGCATCAGAGCTTCCGTAAACTTCAGCAATTGCTCTTAATTCGGCATGAGACCCAAATACAAGGTCGGCACGGGTTGCTGTCCATTTCTTTTCACCAGTATTACGGTCAGTTCCTTCAAATAATTCTCTGTCTTGTGAAACTGATTTCCATTCAGTATTCATATCAAGAAGATTGACAAAGAAATCGTTGGTCAATTTTCCCGGAGTTTTGGTAAATACTCCGTGTGCTGAACCATCAAAATTTGTGTTTAATGAGCGTAAACCGCCAACAAGCACAGTAAGTTCGGCAGCGGTAAGTGATAAAAGATTAGCTTTATCAACTAATAATGCTTCTGTAAGCACTGATGATTTTGTCTTTCTGTAGTTTCGGAAACCATCAGCCTGTGGCTCTAAATAAGCAAATGATTCAACATCGGTTTCTTCCTGCGATGCATCCATACGTCCAGGGGTAAATGGAACCGATACATTCGCTGCTTTTTCAATTCCGGCACAGCCAGCTAAAACAATTAAATCAGCAAGTGAGACTTTTTTGCCCGAAGCATTGAATTCTTTTTGAATGCTTTCAAGTTTGCTCAATGTATCTGTAATCAATGGCGTATTATTTACCTGCCAGTATTTTTGCGGAGCCA
>DBIH01000095.1 GCA_002296885.1 Flavobacterium sp. UBA807
CGTAACGTAAACGGAAAGGCAATTATGTATGCGGATAAGATTACCAATAGCATGCAAAAAACCATAGACGATACCAGCTACCGCCGCGAAAAACAAATGGCTTACAATCTGGAAAATAATATCGAGCCAAAAGCCCTAAACAAAAGTTTGGGTAATGCCTTGAGCGGAAATTCAGTTGCAACAAAATATTTTGAAGACAAAATTGCAAAAGCCGCTGAGCCGGAAAGCCTTTATTTATCAAAACCTGAAATCGAAAAGAAAATCCGCGATACCAGAAAAGCTATGGAAAAAGCTGCAAAAGAACTCGACTTTATGCAGGCAGCCAAATTGCGTGATGAGATAAAAGCATTGCAGGAAAAGATTTTGTAAATTCGAAAGATTAAAACGGTAAACAATGAAATTTCTTTTTTTGCTTCTTATTCCAGTGATTTCTTTTTCTCAAAAAGGGAGCTATGCCAAATTAACGAAACTTCCAAAATCTGCTTTTGAAAAAGCAGTCAATGACAGCATTGTAAATCTGGAACCTACAGAGTTAACAGGTTTTTTGAAAACTTTGAAAAATGAATATAAAACCGATTTAAAACCTTTTTCCAACAACCTGAACAATCGATTTGAAAATTGTAAATGGCCGGTAGAGATGAATGTTTTATTTAACATGCTTCTTGACCTTAAAATTGAGACAACACGTATAGAGAACTCATTAAATAATAAAAAGGATATCTGGGACAAAGACGAATGGGGAGAGAAATTTTGGCAAATCATCAGGAAAAATAAACTCAAAATAAAGGAAGGTCCTTATTATTCGGTTGATGAGAATGGTCAAAAAAAATATAATCTAAGGTTATTGCTCGAGGACAAAATGAGTAATGAAGAACTCGGAGCCAATCCTCTTTTATATCTGAACAATAACCTCAAAGATTATGAAGCTAACAGGCTTTATGAAACCTTACAGGAATTATCTATAAAGGATATATCGATAGTCCCAATAAGTGATAGTGTCGAATTGTATGGTGATAAAGGAATAAATGGAATGATAAAAGTATTGACAAGATAAATCTGGTTATCTGAATCTGACCACAACTGCTTAAATTTAAAAATGAATTACAATTTCAGAAAAGCTACTGCTTTAGATATATCGCAAATATGGATTATCATCCAGCAGGCAATAGTACGCAGGAAAAATGATGGTAGCCGGCAATGGCAGGACGGTTATCCTAATGAAACTGTCATTCAGGAAGACATTGTCAAAGGTGTCGGCTTTGTTTTAACTGATGGAGATACCGTTGCAGGCTATGCGGCCATTCTTTTTAATGATGAACCAGCTTATGCCCATCTGAAAGGAACGTGGCTAACGAATGGTGATTTTGCAGTGGTACACAGAGTTGCCATTTCTGATGATTACTTAGGAAAAGGATTGGCTCAAAAAATGTTCCTCTGCACAGAGGATTTAGCAATGCAGAATAACATCTTCAGCATCAAAGTCGATACTAATTTTGATAACATCGCGATGCTGAAAATACTTGAAAAATTGGGCTATACTTATTGCGGTGAGGTTACATTCAGAGGTGGAATCAGAAAAGCTTTTGAAAAAAGATTGTTTAAATAATAATAAATCATGTCAGTAGAAATTCTAAAAGACGGTGACCAATGCAACGTAATTGGCGGGACTCATAAAGGAAAGTCTGGGACAGTTACTGATATTAACACCAGTAAAACAGGTCATATCACTGTTACTGTTGTTCAAAAAAACGGTGACCGATTCAAAACATTGGGCAAAAATGTAGTTGTCATAAAAAGCACATAAATATAATTCAGCATGTACAAAACAAAAACCAACGAAACAGACAAGGATGTAACTGCATTTATTGAAAAAGTTGATAATGAAATCAAGCGAAATGACAGTTTTGAATTGGTATCGCTTTGCAGTAAAATTACAGGCTTTCAACCTAAAATGTGGGGGCCAACCATCATCGGGTTTGGAACTTATCATTATAAATATGCTACAGGGCATGAAGGCGATGCGCCTTTGGCGGCGTTTTCCCCACGAAAAGACTCCATCGTTTTATATACCGCTCCTGATCTCGAAAACCGTGAAGCTTTACTCTCAAAATTAGGAAAACACAAATCGGGAAAATCATGTGTTTATATTAAAAAACTTAGTGATGTTGATATAGCTGTAGTGGAGCAACTAATTGTTGACTCGATGGTTCACACTAAACAAATCTATCCCGATTAACTGATGAGCAATCAACATATAATACGAAACGCAAAGCCTTCTGAATTTAAAGCTATCGGAAAATTGATGGTCGATGCATATTCGCAATTAGATGGCTTCCCAAAGCCAGAGGAACAACCAGCCTATTACAAAATGCTTTTAAACATAAGCGATTTAACTAAAAAGCCGGCAACTGAACTTTTAGTAGCAGTTGATTCGGATGAAAATTTACTTGGCGGTGTTGTTTACTTTAGTGATATGCAATATTATGGTTCGGGCGGAACGGCTACTCAGGAAAAAAATGCTGCCGGCTTTCGCCTGCTTGCAGTCAATCCGGATGCACGCGGATTGGGAATT
>DBIH01000104.1 GCA_002296885.1 Flavobacterium sp. UBA807
CGGGTTATGAGCCCGACGAGCTGCCTACTGCTCTATCCCGCGATGTTCGGGTGCAAATATACAATGAATATTTTATAAGTCAAGTAAAAAAGTGAAAAACTTGTTATTGCTTGATTTACAGAGTTGCAAAGTTCCAAAGTAATAGAGTTTAAAATGGGATGTACATAAAACTTTACTGCTATGAAACTCTGAAACTTTACTTCTTCTATAATTTAGTTATTTTCGTCGCTACCGAATAATTATCAGAGGTAGCTTTTATAAAATAAATACCTTGAGATAAAAACTGTATCGGGAGACTTACTTCCTGATCTCCCGCATGGGTCTGCAATTCCTTTTGACTAATCAATTTACCTGTGATATCATAAACACTAAAAATAATGGCTTCCCCTTGTGCATCCTCGATCTGAATATTGGCAAAATCTCCCACAGGATTAGGATAAACTGTTAGCTGGAATTTAGAAACCATCTCGCGGTTAACCTTTTGAGTGTTGGTATATATCACATTGCCCTGAGCATCATATTGTACCAAACGGTAGTACATCACTCCGGTGAAAGAAGATTCATCGGTACAATTATAACTCTGGGTTCCGGCAGATATCCCTTTCCCTGCCTTTGCAGTCATTGGTTCAAAATAGGCGTTGTCTGCCGAACGCTCAATAGTAAAACTTTGATTTTCGGTTTCATTAGCAGTAATCCATTTCAGCAATACATTTTTGGGCTGTGCAATAGCTTGAAACTCTGCCACTGTTGTGTGGCTCATTCTTGCTGCATCGTTACGCGAATACCATATTGGAGCGGTTACCGTTCTTTTTCCATCCGATTCGGTGATGTCGATATAATAATAACGAGAAGTCAAATTTACCAACGCTGCATGAGTGTATGTAATAGTGCCGGAAGTCGTGCTGGTTAATATAGTGGCATTGGAACCACTTCCCGGAACACCTGAATAAATCTTTAATGAGGTTACCGGATTAGTTGTTGTAGTGGTTACTGTAATTGTGGGCGTTCCGGCTGCTGTCATTACGGTTCCCATTTGCTTGTTGTTGATTTTAAATGTAACATAAGCACCACAATCTTCTGTTGCATAAAAACGCATGGCACGCATGGCTGACAGCACACTACTTTCGTTTAGAGCAGTTGCCATTACAACGGTTCTGGTGGTAGACGTATGTCCATGGGTGACATTGTGGTTATCGTGATCCATTGTTGGACCTAAATGATAACCTTTTGCCAGCATATTTCTATAATAACTGAGGTATAACATTGAAGATGGTGGATCGGTATAGGTCACATCAGTTGATGAGGAAGGCCCATTTTCAACGGCAGATCCCACAACAGCATCATCAGCTGCACTGTCATAGGTACTCATAATTCCGTTATAATCGGAATTATTCGGATGCGCCAAAGTAGCAAAGGCATTGCTACCACTATAGCTGTTAATTACATTGAATAAGCCTGTGCTTCCTGTATATACTGATTGGGGTACATAAATGTCATAGTTTCCGGTTTCCCATCCCACTAATTTATCTACTCCATATACTACAACGTGGCCTCCTCCGGAAATAACACCCCATTCCATCCCGTACATTGCCAAAAAAGAAGAGGTGGTAGCTGCGGCAGCCTGTGAGCGACCTAAGGCATAATTGGCCAGAGACATTCCCGCTCCTGCATGATTATGTTCGCTTATTCCTAAGAAATCCATGCAATTTGCAGTATCACCAAAAGAAAAATCCCCTGAAGGCAAACCTGAACCATCGCTATACTGGCTATGTGAGTGGAAATTTCCGAAGTAATAATACAAAGGGGCTTCGAGTGTCGCCGCCGAACCTGTTAATGGTGATGGCGTTTTATAAAGCGGCCCTCCGCTGCAATTGGTATTATTATAACTGAATACATAAAAATAATACGTAGTGCTTGCAGACAAACCTGTCGCTACAAACGAATTCGAAACTCCTGAACTAACTACTGTGGCATTGCCGAAAGTTGCTCCGGTCGAATATGATGTACCGTTGGTAGGATTGGTTGTTAAAGATGAGGCAGTACTATAAACGACTAAATAGCCATCAGCTGTTGTGGTTGTAAATGAAGCTGTAGCAGTTGAGCTCGTCGTTCCGGAGAATAACAGGGCTATTGGCTGATTGGCAGGTGTAGTACAAGGTGTTGCAATTGTTGCAAAGTTTCCTGTTAATGGGCTAGTCGTTTTATAGGTTATGCCCCCGCTACACCCCACATTATTGTAGGCAAAAACCGTTATGTAGTAAGTTGTACTCGGACTTAAGCCTGTAAGTGATAGTGATGTAGAATTATTGCTGCTAAGCACTGTTCCGTTTCCTAAAGTGTTTCCGGCACTATAAGTTGTTCCATTAGCCGGATTGGCAGACAACGATGCTGAAGTGCTGTATACTATTAAGTAGCCGTCGGCTGATCCTGCTGTAAACGATCCCGTATTTGAATTGCTGGTTGGTGAACCAAAAGTTAAACTTGTCGGCTGATTAGCCGGAGCCACACAAGGAGGTGCCAATGTTGTAAAGTTTCCTGTCAACGGACTTGTAGTGTTGTAGGCAGTGCCTCCACTACATCCAACATTATTATAGGCAAAAACCGTTACATAATAGGTTGTACTCGGACTCAATCCGGTAAGTGACAATGACGTTGAAATTCCGCTGCTGAGCACTGTTCCATTTCCAAAAGTATTCCCTGCACTATAGGTTGTTCCGTTTGCCGGATTGGTAGAGAGTGAAGCCGAACTACTGTAAACGACTAAATAGCCGTCGGCCGTAGTAGCTGTAAACGATCCCGTATTGGAAGTACTGGTCGGTGAACCAAAACTTAGTCCTGTAGCCTGACTTCCCGGAGCTATACAAAGTGATGACAACTGATAATTAAGGCGGTTAGGATCTGTAGTTCCTGCAGCCTGAACCGTTGCTATGGTGGCACTGGTCCATTGCGAAGGGGTATAGGTAGCCGAAGGTGCCGTTACCGAAGTACTTCTGACATAACTGATATCGGTAGCATTAATTCCGGTACCAAACTGATCAATAATGTTATTGGAAGCATCGAGAAGAGCTACACCGTCATTTCCATTAAAGTTGATAACCGTATTGCTAGTTTGTGCGGCACTGGCCGCCGTGAGATAGGGAATCTCGGTTCCGTTTCCGGTATTACCAATCAATCCCGAGCCATAAGCAGGGATAGTGATGGTAAGGTTTACTGTACTGGATGGTGCACCCGTAAACGCAATATTACCTGTAGAGCCTGTAACTGCCCAAAGCCCTAATTTTAGTTGGGGAGAAGCAGTGTTGATGGCCGAGTTTCCTGTGTTGGTTAACTCAATCCATTTATTGGTTCCTGTTCCTTCATAATATTGTGAAATAATGATTTGAGCCGAAGCAAAGTTTAATGAAGCTATCATTAAAACTAAAAAAGTAAATTTTTTTACAAGGAGTAATTTTTTATTCATTTAATTGTGGCTTTAAATTTCAAAATAAATATATTTCACATAATTAATAAAAAAACATTTGATAATGTTGCTTTATACATATATTGTTAACAAATACTTATTTTTTTGCTATTAATATTACGTTTTTAACAAATATTGTTTAAAAACCCAAATAACAGTAAAATAATAGCCACAAAAAAGCCTTGAGTTTCCTCAAGGCTTTTTTCACCTAACAAAATTTAATTTTATAAACACAAAATTAGAAGTCTTATTCGTCTGCAGCGAACGCTGAGTTTTTGTCGATACTTACTTTTAAGGTAGTGGCAACTCCCTGCTCATTAACCATTGTCATGTTTAAAGTATCCAGTTTGGATAAGTTTTTAGAAACAAATCCGTTGAACATATTATAAGAAATATTCATTTCTTTTAAGTTGTGCAATTTTTCAAGGTCGAAAGGAACCTGACCATCCATTTTGTTTTCAAACAAACTTAAGGTTTCCAATGAAGAAAGGTTAGAAACTTCTTTTTCCAGTTTTCCTGTAAGTTTATTGCTGTTCAACAACAATACTTTTAATGATTTCAATTGATAGTATGATGTTGGAATTTCACCTTCAATTTCATTGTTGAACAACGAAAGGGTTTCCAAAGCCGTAAGGTTACCAATGCTTGTTGGTAAAACCCCGGTTAGTCTGTTCATGTGCATTTCAATTGATTTCAATTGGCTTGCATTACCTAATGATTCCGGCAAAGCACCTGACACCTGATTGAAGGCAACATTCAGTTTGGTAAGGCTTTTTAAGTTACCAATTGTTGATGGCAATACACCAGTAATATTGTTTCTGAAAAGGTTTAAGACCTGTAATGAAGTTAAATCACCGATTTCTTTTGGCAATTCACCGCTTAGGTTGTTGTTTACCAGTTTAATAGAAACTACTTTATCGTTTTGGATTTCTACACCATACCAGGTTGATACCGGTGATTTCAGATCCCATTTGTTGATCCATTGTGAACCTTTAGTAGCTTTGTTTAATTTAACCAAAGCATTTTTTTCTGCCGGAGATATTTCCGCAAAGCAGGATACTGAGACTAAAAGTAGTGTTACGTAGGTAAAAATTGTTTTCATATCATTTAAGGTTTGAGGGTTATGACGATGTAAAACTATAAGTGTTATCGTTTAAAAACAAAAAAAATCGATGAAATGCACTTTTGCTTTAAATTTTTCTATATTTATCTTACAAACACGACATTAAATTCCTATTAAAACCGAAAAAGAAGTCTAAAAAAATTCATTTAAATAATATTTTTTACATTTGATACACTAACCAATAAAACTTTTAATTATGGAAATCAACTGGATTGCTATTTTACTTGCTGCTTTTTCAACACTTATTGTTGGATTTATTTGGTACAACCCAAAGGTTTTTGGAACCGTCTGGATGAAAGAAGCCAAACTAACTGAGGATGATATTAAAGGTGTCAATATGTTTAAAATGTTGAGTTTAACATTTGTTTATGCATTCCTTATTTCATTTGTATTACAAATGGTCGTTATTCACCAATTTGGTGCCTTAGGAATGGTTGGTGGAAAACCTGAATTAGCAAAACCATCTTATGCTGCTTTTATGGCTGATTACGGAACAGCTTACAGAACGTTCAAACATGGAGCGTTTCATGGCTTCATAATGTCCTTATTCATGGTATTCCCACTTTTTGGAACAAGTGCCTTATATGAAAGAAGAAGCTTTAAATATGTTATGGTAACAACAGGTTTTTGGGTTGTATGCTTTATGATTATGGGCGGCATAATTTGTATGATGCAGTAATTAACATTTTTTTATATTTTAATCGCTCTACCTTTGTAGGGCGATTTTTTTTAGCCTATTGGAAACTATTACCTATAACATATTCCGTTCAATAGCTCTGCTTCCCGATTCCTGGGATGAAGTTGCCCATGAGAATGTCTTTCTGCAGACCCATTACCTGAAAGTATTGGAAGAATCGGCTCCTGTAAACATGCAGTGCTTCTATATTGGCATTTTTGAAAACGCTGAACTTATTGGTGTTGCCTTAGCGCAATATCTCAACTTAAATAAACTGGAATCCTTCGGAGAAAGAGATAAATGTTTTAAAACTACGGTTCGGAATTTTGTCTTCCGGAATTTTGGTTCACACGCTCTCTTTCTCGGAAATAATATGATAACGGGGCAAAACGGTTATGCTTTCAATAAGAAAATAGATTTTGAGACCATTGGAAAGATATTAGTGGAATGTGCCAATGAAATTACGCTCTACTTTAAAAAACAAAACATAAAAATCCATATTGTTTCGTTTAAGGACTTTTATCAGGATTGTGCTGCCGAACTTAAAAAATCTGTTTTCGCATCAATGTATGAGTTCAACACACAACCCAATATGATCTTTAACCTGAGTCCGCAATGGAAAACCATTGACGATTATGTGGCAGCTTTATCCAAAAAATACCGCGACCAGTACAAACGTTCTCATAAAAAATTTGAAGGCATTGAAACCCGGGAATTGTCTTTAAATGAAATCGTTTCTCAGGAAAACCGAATTTACGAGTTGTATTACCATGTGGCAAAAAATGCACCTTTCAACACGTTCTTCTTAGCAAGGAATCATTTCTCTTCTTTTAAAAGACAATGTGGTGAGAGGTTTAAGCTTGTTGGTTATTTTTTAAACGATACACTGGTTGGTTTTCATACGCTTTTACTTAACGGCCCTACGCTTGAAACCTATTTCTTGGGTTATGATGAACAGGTGCAAAAAGAAAAAATGCTGTACCTGAACATGCTGTACAACATGACGCAATACGGAATCGAGCATCAATTTAAAGAAATAATCTTCGGAAGGACCGCTTTAGAAATTAAAAGTTCTATTGGTGCAGAACCCGTAATGATGTCGGGATTTATCTACCACAACACCAAATTAATCAATAAGTACTTTGATAAAATCTTCCAAAGGCTGGAGCCAAATATTACCTGGCAGCAACGACATCCTTTTAAATAGTTATTGAAATTGTCATTTCGACCAAAGGGAGAAATCTCATCAAGCCTTGATTATAAATAATTTCAAAATTAATGCAATTCGAATGAATTGATTACAACATATAATTATGAGATTTCTCCCTTTGGTCGAAATGACAAAGAAAATCAAAAACCCTTTCTCGAAAAACTTATCGCTTTTACTTAAGAGAATCAATTTCCCCCTGCACTACTTCCCAGTCTTCGAGTAGCTTATCCAGTTCTGATTTTTTCCTGTTGTAAGCCGTAAAGAAATTAGCATCTTCTATATGTTTGTCATAATTGGACGCTAAAGCCTTATCGTCATTTTGGATATCGATTTCAAGCTGTTTGATCTGACTTTCAATCTTGCTCAACCTGTTCTGAAGCGATTTGTTTCTTTTTTGCTCTTCGTAGGAAAGATTTTTGGTTTCCTTAGTATTATTTGAAGCAACAACCACATCTTTTTTTTCAATCTCACGCATGTTTTGAGCATTGCGCTGCTCTAAGAAGAAGTTGATATCCCCCAAATATTCCCTAATTTTCTGATCCTTAAATTCATATACAATATTCGCCATTCCCTGAAGGAAGTCCCTGTCGTGCGAAACCAACAGCAAAGTTCCCTCATATTTCTGAAGCGCCGCTTTCAAAACGTTTTTCGATTTGATGTCCAAATGGTTTGTCGGCTCGTCCATTACCAATACGTTGATGGGCTGCAACAAGAGTTTACACAATGCCAGGCGGTTTCGTTCGCCCCCCGAAAGGACTTTTACTTTTTTCTCTACATCGTCGCCTCTAAATAAAAATGCTCCAAGCATATCACGGACTTTCATCCTGTTACTATCCAAAGCAGCTTCGAGCATTGTATCCAATAAGGTTTTTTCTCCGTCTAAATATTCTGCCTGATTCTGTGCAAAATAACCCAGCTGTACGTTGTGCCCCAGTTTTATCGAACCTTGATATTTGAATTCGTTGACAATGGCTTTCATAAAGGTCGATTTCCCCTGACCGTTCTGTCCAACGAAAGCAATCTTGGAACCACGCTCTACCAAAAGCGAAATATCTTTTAAAATAGTCTTATCGCCATAGGCTTTGGTCACATGTTCGGCTTCTATTACAACACGCCCCGGCGTTTGGGAAACCGGAAACGAAATATTCATCACCGAATTATCATCTTCATCTACTTCGATGCGTTCTACTTTGTCTAATTTCTTGATAAGCGACTGCGCCATCGATGATTTGGTAGCACTGTAGCGGAACCGGTCTATTAGTTTTTGGGTTTCTTCTATTTTCTTTGCCTGATTTTTTTGTGTGGCTAATTGTTTTTCACGGATTTCCTCACGCAATACCAGATATTGGGAATACGGTTTGTTGAAGTCATAGGCTTTCCCAAGAGAAATCTCTATCGTTCTGTTGGTAACATTATCCAAAAACATCTTATCGTGCGACACGATTACTACCACTCCGGGGAAACTTTTCAAAAAGCTTTCCAACCAAATGATACTTTCAATATCTAAGTGGTTCGTAGGCTCGTCCAGAAGCAGGATATCATTCGATTGCAATAATAGTTTCGCCAATTCGATTCGCATCCTCCATCCACCCGAAAATGTATCGGTCTGATTATTGAATTCCTCACGCTTGAAACCAAGTCCCAAAAGAATTTTTTCGGTATCTCCAACATAATTATATCCGCCAAGGATTTCATAATGATGTGTTAGGTCACTCAATTGCTCAATCAAATCAGAATAGGATTGGCTTTCATAATCGGTCCTCGTAGCAAGCTGGTGGTTGATTTCATCAATCTTAGCTTCGGCTCTTTTCACTTCTTCAAATGCCTGATAGGCTTCATCCAAAACGCTTCTTCCCTGCTCAAAATCGATATCCTGGCGAAGGAATCCTATCTTTACTTCTTTGTCAGTTGCTATCTGCCCGGAATCGGGTTTAAAGTCTCCTGCAAGGATTTTAAGCATTGTCGATTTACCTGCTCCATTTTTTCCGACGAGACCAACCCTGTCGCCTGATCCCAAACGAAAAGTCACCTCTTCAAAAAGATATGTACCACCAAATGAAACTGATAAGTTATGAATATTCAGCATAAAGAAAAAGAATAGTAAATTAAACAGAAACCCTTACTTTGAGTTACCTTTGTTGTGCCTTAGTCATAAGACCTGAAAGGCAATATTAAATTTTTTGCAAATGTTAAAAAAAGGATCCAAACTAAATAGCATTTTAACAGGAACTTGTCCGAAATGCCAGGAAGAAAGAATGTATGAAGACCGAAACCCATACAATATATCCAAACTTTATAAAATGCATGACCACTGTAGCCATTGTGGTCTGCATTATCAACTTGAGCCTTCGTTTTTTTATGGTGCGATGTATGTAAGCTACGGACTGACGGTTGCTGTTGGGGTAGCCGCATTTATTATTGCAAAAGTCTTTATGGGACTGGGACTGACTCCATCTTTTATTGCCATCATTGCAGCACTTATTATTACAATGCCGGTAACTGCAAGACTGGCAAGGAACATTTACATCAATATGTTTGTAAGTTACGATCCTAAGGCTACCGAAAAATAAATTCGGAGCAGCAACAATACCTATAAAATCAGTTATTATTTGTTAAAAAACAAACTAAACATCTGATTATCAAAATCTTTTTCGTTATTTTTGAGAGATTAGAATATCCCTGAATCAATACGGCTTAACTAATTCAACTAACCCTTAAATTATAAGTTATGTATTGTAGAAATTGTGGAAACGACGTCAACGAAAAAGCTGTTGCCTGTCCTAAGTGTGGATGTAATCCAAATTCAGAAAAGAAATTTTGCCCAAATTGTGGAGTTGGTACTAATGAAAATCAGGTCATTTGTACCAAATGTGGTGTTTCATTGGAAAAGCAGGCGCTATCCTTTGATATGAGTAGCCTTCAAAAATTTGATGTCAATTCATTTACTAAAAACAAAGCATCGATAGCTGCTTTGGTAGCCTTATTAAGCTGTTTTTTACCCTGGGTCAAAATAAATATGTTTGTAATGGTCCAAAGCCTCAATTTCTTTGACATGACCAAAATTGCCGAGGTGGCTCCTAACTCGATTTTGTATTCCTTTATTTTATACTTATTCCCTTTAAGTTTAATTGGATTTATTGCTTCCGATTATGTCCCACAAATAAGTAAGTACAAAAATTATTTCTCCATAGCATCTGTTGCAATCATGGCATATACACTTTTAGGGATGTATCTTGCAATGCATCCATCGACTCCTGAAGTCCCTGAAGGTTCAGAGCAAATGGGTCAAATGATGAACGGAATGATGGCACAGGCACAGGAAGCTGCCAAAAATATGATAACCATTGGATTTGGATTTTATATTTCATTGTTGGCAACAATACTTAGCTTTGTATTTTACAGAATGAAAAAATAACAATTTAAATAAAGGGCCTCATTTTTTGAGGCTCTTGTTTTTTCTAATAATTTTAGCAATAACAAGATGAAAGCATTATTTACATTACTGTTCACATTGTCTTTTCTTGGAAGCAATTCACAAACGCTCACACCTGTAGCAACGAAACTTTTTAGAGGTTCCAAAACAAAATTAACTGTTGCTGAAAAGAACAGCATTGCCCAAAAATCGAATCTGAAATTAAGTAAATCGAATCGTTGGAGTTCATCAGACATTACCATAAGCAGTGCAAGTGCATCTACAATTGATGTAAATGGTGATGGCATCGATGAAATCATGATAGGCATGTCGGGAACCGATTATTTCGGTATGACAGGAGAAGGATTCAGTTTGTTTATGAAAGACACCAAAGGTGCGTTTAAACCATTGTTTGAATTTCAAATCGGTATTCCTTCACTGATGGACACCAAGACCAATGGTTTTTTTGATATTCTCATTGGTGGTCCCGGTTTTGAATTCCCTGTTTATGCTTGGAACGGAAAGGAATATTTTTTAAACAGAACAGTTAAAGATGATGGAACATTGATTTCTAAAAATCCCGAGTTTAAGTCAACCAATACTACAGCCGACAGTCCAAAACCAACACCTGCTAAAATAGATAATGTTACTTTGACACCAAAAGCCGCTGATTTTTTTAAGGATATTAAAAGCAAATTAACCAATACTCAAAAAAACCAAGTGGTAGAAATTTCGGGAATTGGGTTTCTTATCGGGAAAAAAAATATGGTTCCGAGTCCGTTACCTGTTGACCTGAATGGTGATGGTATTGAAGAATTGGTGATAGTAACCAAAACCACTTTTTTAGGTATAAAATCATATTCGTATAAGCTTTTTGCGACGGATGCTTCCGGAGAGATGAAAGCTGCACCAGGTGATTTAGGAAGTGGTTTAAAAGCAGCTTCTGCTACAAAAGGACATTACCCTGATTTAGTTACAGGTTTACCGAATCTGGAACATCAGGTTTGGAGATGGAATGGCGTTACTTATAAAATGACACAAAGAATACCTGCCAATCAACAAATTTCAAATCAGTTAAACCCGATTGAATCACTAAGCGAATCCTATCTCAAAACATTTTAGAATACCGCTGAATATCAATTGCTTTATCCAAAGGCTTTCCGTTTTCAATAAAATCAAATAAATCCTGTGCCATAGCAGGTCCGAGCATAACACCCCGTGTCCCGAGTCCATTAAGAATGTGTATTTTTTTGTATTTTGGGTGTGTTCCTAAAAGTGGTCTTCTATCTTTTACTGTGGGTCGTACGCCAGCAAAATGCTCTACAATTTCAAAGTCACAATTTAGAAGTTCTTGTATCCTGTCAATCAATTCTTGTCTGCCTTCTTCTGTTGGCGTACTGGTTTTATCATCCCAGTTGTAAGTCGCACCCACCTTAAAAAGACTATTTCCTAATGGAAGGACGAAAACACTGGTATTGATAATTACATCTAAATCCAATTCGGGTGCTTTTATGATGAATAATTCTCCCTTGGTTCCATCTAATGGTAAATAATTAAAAAACGGATTAGAATGCATCCCGAATCCTTCAGCGAAAACAATATGTTTTGCTTTTATGTTTTTGTATTGAATATAGTCATCAAATACTTCTAATTCCTTGTAATCGAAAGTATCTTCAAACAACCAATCGTTTTCTTTAAGATATTGATGATAATGATTCAGCAATGCATCGGTGTCGACAAATCCAGTATGCATAACTTCACCATATCCAAAAGGAGAGTCAATTCCATTAATTTTTTTATGAACTAAGGATGTCGAAAGAAACGGCGCTAAATTGGGTTTATCTGAAGCAGCAAACCAATTGTTCTGTTCTTCGACAGAAAAAAACTTTCTGTAAATTGGAATTTTAAAATCGAATTGCGTGGCAAGCTTTTGTTCTAAGGAAGCATAAAATTTATCTGCCAACTCGAGTTGCAAGTTGGCGTTCCACACTTGGCTGAATCTTTTCAGAATAACCGGATTGTATAAACCGCCGGCAATTTTGGAAGAGTTTTGTGAACGATTATCAAAAACCATAAATGATTTGCCATGCTTCTGCAATGTTTCCGCGAAAGCGATTCCGGCCAATCCTGATCCAACGATAATATAGTCAAGCATAAAAGAATAAAATTAGCACTTAGACGGCGCTCAGGGTATAAATAAAAAACTCTCACCATAAAGATGAGAGTTTTTTATTGTATTATGAAATATTTCTTAGTAATTCCACATGTCAGATTCAAAACTACGAATCTTTTCTTTGACTCTTTCTGATTCTAAGAGCTGACTCTGTGCATTGTCTTTCATGTACTGCTGGATTTCCCTGTCACCATATACATTTTCCTCTTTGTAAATCTCTCCGTTAAACCTTCGGGAGTTGAGCAAATGGTCAAATGTAATTGGCATCGCGGAATTCTTATCGTTGAATGCCTTGGCTTCATGCAGTATATCCCTGATTGGCGGGAAATATACCCAGAACAATTCGATAACATCAGGATTTTCTTTGCCAATGTCACGTGCTTCAACAGAAACAGGACAAAGTGCCAACAATCTGTATTTCAATTCACCCTGACGTTTGTCAAAATACCAGAATCCTTTTATTTTATATCCTGAAATATCCTGAGCTGTCAAATCCTGTTTGTTGATATACTGAGGATCTAACACCATTTTTCCTGATTTATAATCATCAAAATGATTGTTAAGTTCATCAATACCCGCAGGTATAGTATCAATATAGGTAAATGAAGTAGACATATCTTTCAAAGTCTTTTTAACATTGAAATAGCCGTCATTATAAACTTCTGTTATCTTACCATTTTTGATATTCTTGATAAGGACATCAAATAATGATCTTCTGTCTTTCCCGATGTTTGCAGTATCAATAGGATAATACAAAGGAAAATTTATTCTTTCATCAATATCAATGAACTCCCAAATGGTTTTACCCATCAATACGTCTCTGTCATGAACATAACCATATGGCAGTGGTTTGTCATTATCAGAAATTAACTGAGCCGGTGTTTTTTTACCAATCTCGTCGGGAGTCTTGGCATTCAACAAGTTTGACTGAGCATAAGTTGATGCACTAAATGCTACTGCAAAAGCTACTGATAAAAGATTTTTAATTTTCATATTCTATAATATAAGTTATTTAAGTAGGTTTTTATCAACTTAAATTATTATTGTATTTCGTAAATTACAGGTGCAGCAGTTTTAATCTGAACACCAGCACCACCACCAACAATTACAGATTTAATATCTGATATCGTCACTTGGTCACCTCTTGTTACTTTAGCTAAAGCCGCAGCACATTGTCCGTTTACTCTATCTCCGTTTACAACGATTGCCGCCTGACCCTGCACTTTGAAAGTAAACTGGGTTACTTTGAAGTTTAAGTCATACAAGAAGTCCGGTAAAACTGCTGTAATCTGAGATACTTGTAAACGTTGCTTAGCTCCTTTGATAACTCCAGGTGTCCCGGCAATAGCTCCAAGTGGTGCAGGAATGTTTTTGATTCTGAATACTTTTTTATCAGAAACTTTAGATTTGTCTGGCAATTCCCCAGTTACACTAACTGTAACTTCAGTTCCGGCTCCAGGATTAAGGTTATATGCTCCCGGTTTTGTTCCACTTTTACTTAAACCAGGACCAGATGCGGTAACATGATTATCAGTGATACCAGCAAATGAAATTGTCATTGGGTTTGGTAAACCTCTATAAACAACGTTCATTTTATCAGCAGAAATATTAGCTGAATTTGGTTTAGGAACCACTACATAGTTTCCTTTAATTGGTAAGCTGATGACTTTTCCATTTTCATCAAAGTTGAAAGAACCTGTAATTTCATGTTCACCAACAGCTCCTGCTCCGAAAGAGAAGTCTGCCTGACCTGCTTTTGCAGGAACACTTGCTCCATTAACTATTACCGATTTAGCAACTAAGTTCGGGTCGAATTTTCCTAAGATAATTTTTCCTTTAACTGCTTCACCCTGGAAGAAAGCTGTTTTTTCAGGAACTACAATTGGTTGGTAAGCTGTTAACGAAGCCGCAGCAACCAAGTCTGATTTAAACATTCCTTCCATGATATCGCTTTCAGTTGTTTTGATATCTGCCTGCAATTGTGTCAATTTAGTAACCGATGCAATCAATGGGAAGTGGTGATAGTTGTAATCTAACCAAGGTAATTTTGCTTCAGCTTTTGCCGAATAAACATCATTGGTTTCGAATCTTTTTTCAATTTTTTTCATTTCAACCTCTGCAATTGAACTTCCACCGATAGCTTTAAGTTTCGCGGCAAATCCTCTAACTCTCTCTACGAATTCTTTACCTTTTGCAGATTCTTTATCTCCGGTATAGAACATATTGTCAATCTCATCACTTTTATCCATTTGTTCACATGGATAGTTACCTTCTTTATCTTTTGGAAATTTTTTGGTAATTTCAGTTTTGATTCCTTCGATGTAATCATTATACTCTTTACAAAGTGCTCTGATTTTATCAACCTTAGCTTTTTTGTCACCATACTGTAATGGCTGATCTTGTGCTTTTTGTGCTAATTGCGCATAAGAACTTTCATTTCTGTTGTCAGTGATCGAGTTAGAACTTTCAATTTTGTTATTCAAGATTCCAAAAGCTGATAATACTTCTTTTGACATATTCAATGCCAACATCGCGATGAAAACCAGATACATCAGGTTAATCATCTTCTGCCTAGGGGTTAATTTTCCTCCTGCCATTTTTTCTAATTAGTTTAAATTATTATTTTGTTAAAATATATAGTTATAAAACTAATTATCCTTTGTTACTCATTGCAGAAAGCATTCCACCATATACATTGTTCAATGTAGATAGGTTAGAAGTAAGGCTTTGCATTTGGTCTTTTAATTTTAAATTGTTTTCAGCAACCTCATCATTGATTTTTGCATTTCTCTCAGCACTTTGTAATTGTACTTGGTATAAACCATTCAAAGTTTCTAATTGAGTAGCTGCTTTAGTCATTTCCTCAGCATATTTTTTAGTTGAAGCAACAGAATCAACAGTTGGAGATATAGCTTTAGCAGCACCTTCGAAGTTTTTAATGCTGTTTCCAAGACTTTCCATTAAAGATGCGTCAACTTTAGCTTCTTTCAACATTGCGTCTAATTTTTGAGACAACAATCCTTGAGCATCAGTAGCATCTTCATTCTTTACTTTTCTTGTTTTTGCTTCTCCACCAGCTAATTCAGGGTAAACAAGAGACCAGTCTAATTCATCATCAACTGGTTCGAAAGCAGATAAACCAAAGATTAATGCTTCAGTAACAAGACCGATTGTCAACATTAAGTTACCTGTTATAAATCCAAACTCGATGTGTGTAATTTTAAATAATGCTCCGATAATTACAACCGCCGCTCCCATACCGTAAGCGAAATTCATTGCTTTTTTGCTTAATAATGCCATAATAATAAAAATTTTAGTTAGTTAAGTTAATATATTTAAGTTAGTTTGAAATTACTTTTTAGGTGCGCCATTCTTAGTAACTTTAGTTCCCATATAATCCTGAACGGTACGGAAACCTATGTAACTTCTGGCTGAATCTGCATATTCAAAATCTCTGGTACCTACCTGCAGGAAGTAAGCAACATCTTTCCATGAACCTCCACGAACGGCTTTTCTCATATTCTTCAAATCCTGAACATTTGGATTTATTGAAGAAACATATTCGTAAGCTGCAGCATCATAAGACGAATCTGTCCATTCTGCTACGTTACCAGCCATGTTGTATAAATTGTATCCGTTTGGCTCATACGATTTAGCTTCAACGGTATATAGCGCCTGATCGGCAGCATAATCTCCTCTGTTTGGTTTGAAGTTTGCCAAGAAGCAACCTCTGTCGTTTTTAGCATAAGGTCCTCCCCAAGGGAACGTTCCTGATTCAAGACCACCTCTTGCCGCATATTCCCATTCAGATTCTATTGGCAAACGGAAAGTATTGATTAAATCATGATGTTTTTTCTTGCTCTTGATGTAAGCATTTTTCCATAAAGTTCTCCAAGCGCAAAATGCTTTAGCTTGTTTCCAACTTACACCAACAACCGGGTATTGTGCATACGCCTGATGCCAGAAATAATCATTGTGCATTGGCTCATTATAGGAATAAGCAAAATCCTTAATCCAAACTGTTGTATCAGGATAAACCAATTGTTGCTCGGTTCTGATGAATGAACTTCTCTTTCCGGTTTTAGCTTTTGCTGCTGCCTGAATATCCATCCAAGAATATCTGAATTTCAATTTACGAACATCTATTGTTCTCAAACCATTGAAAGATTCAGCAATAGGAAGATACATTGTATCCATTACCTCAGTATAATATTCATCCGGATACTTTTTGGTATCTTTAATAAGTTTGATCTTTTTATTTAATTTTCTTCCCGCATAAGGATCATCATCAGTACCTACACTATAATAATTCTCATACATATATTTATCGTAAGGAGTCATTTTTGCTGGATCGGTATCATTGAATGCGAAGTCTCCAATGCTTCCACCGTTTTTACCACCACCTTTTCCACCTTTTCCGCCTTTTCCTGAACCTGCCGTCTGTCCTACTTCGTCAGCAAGTATTGCCAAACGAACCCTGATTGTAGAATCTTTTACCCATTCTACAAACTGGCGGTACTCGCTGTTCGTGATTTCGGTTTCATCCATATAGAATGACCTTACGGTTACAGTTTTTGTAGGCGCATCCTGTATATTCGCCGGGTCATCGTCAGATTTTCCCATAATGTATGCTCCACCTGGAATCAAAGTCATCCCAAAAGGCTTCTCCGGATGCCATTTCTTCCCTTTAACTCCTACCAATTCACCTTTATCGCTCGACCCACCACAACTGGTTAATAAAGCTAAGAATGACGCAAATGTTATGAACTTCTTCATATATATTTTGGGGTTTATTTTGAATATTTTTTTTTAGGGCGTAAACCTATTTATTATTTTTCAAAAAAGCAATTAATTAATATTAAATTTCTCCGTATACAATTCTACTACATTAATTCACATTTCAAAAATAGAATTAATATTGATAAAAAAAAAATATTTTATCGATAAAATGCACTTTTTATCGATAAAGCGCTATTATTATTTATTTTTGTAATCTATGTCTTATTTTTATTGTCGTTTGTCTGAAAAAAATAAACATTTAACTATTAAATATTGTTTTTTCGTTGTGCTTTCCACCATCTTTCAGGTATTTCCTGATTGCATGCAGAAAGGTATTCTTCATGTGAACAAGGTAATAACGTATTTTTTTTCAGTTTATTGTGTTGACCTGCAAAAAAATTTATTTCTATCCACCATCGCCCCGTTTTGTTGCTTTTATAGAAAACTAATTCATCATTTTCAAGCGGAACGATATATTTTAGGAAGTTTTCCCTTGTACCAAATGGATATTCATTTGAACGGTAATTAATTCCTTCGATGAAATACCATATTATCTGTGATATTAATACTGATTCTTCTCTTTTATTATTATGATTGAAAATACCGAGCGAACTTACTTTATCACTTATCCCGGCATATCTTGATAAACTGCAAATTTCTTTTCCATCAAATCCGTTAGGAGTGAAATTAATGAAATTTGCTGAATATGAAGACTTTACACAATTTAAATCAATGCTGACAATATCTGCATCGCGAAAAACCGGCTCTGCTAATTCTATATTGTTTGAAATCTCACCTAATCTATAGGCATCGAAATATAATTTTTCAATTAAATCAATTTCTTCCTGCGAATTGTAATAGGTTTGATATCCAATATTGCTAAAGTTAAAAAGATTATTCGGTTCATCCAAGACAATCTTTGACAAATACGAGTTAGCAGTAATTCCGCCTTCCTGTTTACCAAAATCAAATTTACTGTCTATTGATACCAAATTAACCATTTGCTCCTGATTATCGTATGCCCTGTATAAAGGATAGGTCAAATCCTGAGAACCTCCTATAACAATAGGAATAATTCCTTTTTTAATAAGTTTAGAAGCTACTTTCTGCAATGCAAAAAAAGTATCTTCTAAAGAATTTCCTTCAACAATATCTCCCAAATCAGCAATGGAGCTTTGCCAATTACCCGGAAACAAACCATAAAGTTCTTTCCTTATGGCATCAAGATTGACTTCGTCATCTACGAAATTTACAGCGCCACGGTTTTCCAGAACTCCAATAATTGCAACTTTTATTTTATCAATATCCGGAAAGTCCTTATCCGTATGAAAAGCCACTTTGCTTCCTAAATGTTGAGAAGTCAAAGTTTTTACATATTGAATAATTTCATCATCAACCGGTGACAGAAAATCAAATTCCATAGCTTATTTCTTTTTAGTAGGTGCTTTTTTGGCGGTGCTTTTTTTGACTGCTGTTTTCTTTGCTGGAGTTTTGGCTGCTATCATTTCTTTGACTTGCTCCAATGTAAGTTTTGAAGCATCAATATCTTTATTTAATTCGATTTTGATTTTTCCTTTCAAAATTACCGATTTGCCCCAGCGTGCTTTTTCGACTACGATCCCTTCTTCTTTCCAATCATGGATTACTTTATCGATGTTCTTTTGTAGTTTTTCTTCAATCAGCTCGGCAATATCTGCTTGAGATAAATTATCGAAATTATATTTTTTACTTACGTTGATGAATATTCCGTTCCATTTTATAAATGGTCCGAAACGGCCAACACCTTTTTGAACCGGTTCGTTTTTATAAGTTGCAATCGGAGCATCAGCCTGAGCTTTTTCATTTATCAACTCCTGAGCCCTTTCCATAGTAACATCTAATGGATCTTCTCCTTTTGGCAATGAAATAAATTGCTTTCCGAAACGAACATAGGGTCCGAAGCGGCCATTATTAACTTCTATTTCTTCTCCTTTATAAGTCCCCAGATTTTTTGGCAGTAAAAATAAATTGAGCGCTTCTTCTAAAGTAATGCTTCCAATATTCTGCTCCTGACGTAAACTGGCAAATTGCTTATCTTCATCATCTGCACCACCAATTTGAGCCATTGGACCAAATTTTCCAAGACGAACCAAAACTTGTTTACCGGTTTTTGGATCTGTCCCTAAGATTCTTTCTCCGCTTTCACGTTCAGCATTTTCGCCAACTTCAAGGACATTCGGATGAAACTTATCATAGAAATCCTGCATCATCTTTGCCCAATCAATATTTCCTTCAGCTATTTCATCAAAATCCTGCTCAACTTTTGCAGTGAAATTATAATCTAAAATGGCAGAAAAATTCTTCACCAAAAAATCATTTACAATTGTGCCGATATCAGTAGGTACTAGTTTCCCTTTGTCAGAACCTGTGTTTTCTTTTAAAATCTTCTCGTCAATTTTATTCGCCTGAAGTGTAAGCTGAGTATATTTTCTTTCTACTCCGTCCAAGTTACCTTTTTCAACATAAGTTCTGGCAATGATTGTGGAAATAGTCGGGGCATAAGTAGAAGGGCGACCAATACCAAGCTCTTCGAGTTTCTTTACTAAAGAAGCTTCGGTATATCGCGAAGCCGGTCTTGTATATCTTTCGGTAGCTGTTATATTAATATTCTGTAATCTTTCATTCACTTTTAAAGCCGGTAACATTCCTTCCTGTTCTTCATCGTCATCATCATTTCCTTCAAGGTATACTTTTAGGAAACCTTCAAATTTGATTACTTCACCTGAAGCATGAAAAACTTCCGAATGATTATTTGCTTCAATCTTTACATTTGTCCTTTCCAATTCGGCATCGCTCATTTGTGAAGCCAAAGTTCTTTTCCAAATCAAATCGTATAAACGAGCCTGATCTCTTTCGACATTTACTGAACTGCGGGACATATCCGTTGGGCGGATTGCTTCGTGTGCTTCCTGTGCTCCTTTGCTTTTTGTGTTAAACGATCGTGGTTTTGAAAACTCCTTCCCGTATGATTTTGTGATTTCAGCTTCAGCCGCTGCCATCGCTTCCTGTGACAGGTTTACACTATCTGTTCTCATATAGGTAATCAATCCGGCTTCGTACAAACGCTGTGCAATTTGCATTGTGATTCCAACCGGTAAATACAATTTACGTGCGGCTTCTTGTTGCAATGTTGAAGTTGTAAATGGTGCTGCAGGAGATTTTTTTGTCGGTTTGGTTTCCAAATCCGCTACCTTATATATAGAACCTATATTTTTATTCAGAAAATCTTCCGCTTCTTTTTTGGTGGCAAAGTTTTTTGGTAATTTGGCTTTAACCACTTTTCCTGCCTCGTTTGTAAATTCAGCTGTAACCGAATAAGAAGCGATTGGTTTAAATTCCTGTATTTCTCTTTCTCTTTCAACAATCAAACGCACGGAAACCGATTGCACACGCCCAGCAGATAATCCACCTTTTACTTTTTTCCACAATACCGGAGAAAGTTCATATCCTACTAATCTGTCTAAAACCCTACGCGCCTGCTGTGCATTCACTAAATTGTAATCAATTTCTCTTGGGTTATCAATGGCTTTCAGAATAGCATTTTTTGTGATTTCGTGGAAAACAATACGTTTGGTTTTGGCTTTGTCTAATTTTAGTTCTTCCGCCAAATGCCAGGAAATAGCTTCTCCCTCGCGGTCCTCATCGGAAGCTAACCAAACCATATCGGCATTTTTGGCTAATCCTTTTAGTTTGGTAACCAAAGCTTTTTTGTCAGATGAAACTTCGTATTTTGGCTTAAAACCGTTGGTCACATCTACTCCAATTTCTTTGGAAGGCAAGTCAGCAATATGACCGTAACTTGACTCAACCTGAAACTCATTCCCCAGAAATTTTTCGATTGTTTTTGCCTTTGCAGGCGACTCAACGATAACTAAATTCTTTGCCATATCCCGATTGTTTGTGTGGGCAAAAGTAGCAGTTTTTTTTATAAAACAAATTTTTGTCAAAAATCTACCTTCTTTTATTTCTAATCTTTTGTTAAACAAAACTGACATCTTGGCAGAAATTATAATTTAGTATTATCTTTGTTGTCCCGAAAGCGATACATATTTTATGGAAAAGGAAATTGACGAAAAATTGCAGGGCACCAGCCTTGTTTTGGAACAAAAAAAGGAAAACACCAAAAAACTATTTATTGAAAGTTATGGCTGTGCGATGAATTTTTCGGATAGCGAAGTTGTTGCGTCCATACTCACTAATGAAGGTTACAACACTACAACTATATTAGAAGAAGCCGATTTGGTTTTGGTCAACACCTGTTCCATTCGCGATAAAGCAGAGCAAACGGTTAGAAAGCGTTTGGAAAAATACAACGCCGTAAAACGTGAAGTAAATCCGGGGATGAAAGTCGGGGTTTTAGGGTGCATGGCAGAACGGTTGAAAGAAAAATTCCTTGACGAAGAAAAGATTGTGGATATGGTTGTTGGTCCTGATGCTTATAAAGATCTACCAAATCTATTGAAAGAAGTTGATGAAGGCCGGGATGCTATCAATGTTATTTTATCTAAAGAAGAAACTTATGGCGATATTTCACCGGTACGTTTGATGACGAATGGCGTAACTGCTTTTGTTTCGATTACGCGTGGCTGTGATAATATGTGTACATTTTGTGTTGTTCCTTTTACACGTGGCCGCGAACGCAGCCGTGAACCACAAAGCATTCTTGCAGAAATCAAAGATTTATGGAGCAAAGGCTTTAAGGAGGTAACGCTTTTGGGTCAGAATGTAGACAGTTATCTTTGGTATGGTGGCGGTTTGAAAAAAGATTTTGATAAAGCTACCGAAATGCAAAAAGCCACTGCCGTTGGTTTTGATCAATTACTCGAAATGGTTGCGGTGCAATTCCCAAAAATGCGAATCCGTTTCTCTACATCAAATCCACAGGACATGCATGAAGAAGTATTGCATGTCATTGCCAAATATCCAAATGTATGTAAACACATCCATCTTCCTGTTCAGAGTGGAAGTGACCGTATTTTGAAGGAAATGAATCGTCTTCACACACGAGAAGAATATATAAAATTAATTGATAAAATCCATCAAATCATTCCCGACGTCAGCGTGACTCAGGATATGATTGCAGGCTTTCCAACGGAAACCGAAGCAGACCATCAGGATACTTTAAGTCTTATGGAAGCTGTGAAATACGGCTTTGGTTATATGTATGCTTATTCTGAGCGTCCGGGTACTTTGGCCGGAAGAAAAATGGAAGACGATGTCTTAGAAGAAACAAAACTACGCAGGCTTCAGGAAATTGTCGATTTACAGCGAAAGCACAGCGGCATCAGAACCAAAGAATTTGTTGGAAAAACTGTTGAAGTCTTAGTGGAAAAAGTCTCTAAAAAATCGGATAAGGATTTATCTGGAAGAAACTCTCAGAGCTTTATGGTTGTTTTCCCAAGAGAAAATTATAAAATCGGTGATTTTGTGAATGTAAAAATTACCAACTGTACCAGCGGGACCTTGATTGGTCATGCTATCGGATACAGTAATATGCAAACAAACTAATTTATGGAAACCGTTCAAAGCATAAAACAGCGATTTGAAATTATTGGGAATGACCCAAAATTAAATCGCGCCATTGAAAAAGCAATTCAGGTTGCCCCTACTGATATTTCGGTATTGGTTGTGGGTGAAAGCGGTGTTGGTAAAGAAAGCATACCGAGAATTATTCACTCGCTTTCGCACAGAAAACACGGTAAATATATCGCAGTAAACTGCGGCGCCATTCCCGAAGGAACCATTGACAGTGAACTTTTCGGCCACGAAAAAGGTTCTTTTACCGGAGCCAATGCTGAACGCCAGGGTTATTTTGAAGTGGCTGATGGCGGAACTATTTTCCTTGATGAAGTTGGCGAATTGCCTTTGACTACTCAGGTGCGTTTGTTGCGTGTTTTGGAAAACGGTGAATTCATTAAAGTAGGTTCATCACAAGTACAAAAAACCAATGTAAGGATTGTGGCAGCAACTAATATCAATATGTTTGACGCGATTGAAAAAGGAAAATTCCGTGAAGTTTTATATTATCGTCTGAACACTGTTCCGATCCGTGTCCCGCCATTGAGAGACCGCAAAGAAGACATTCCACTCATCTTCCGGAAATTTGCTCACGATATGGCAGAGCGTTATCGCATTCCGCCGCTTCAATTAAAAGCCGAAGCTCTGAGCATTCTT
>DBIH01000035.1 GCA_002296885.1 Flavobacterium sp. UBA807
TCCCGCTGTCCGCGCTACACGGTAGCCTGCTCCCATCGGGGCTATTTAGGACACTTCCCTATATTCGTCACTTCGAGTGATTTTGCAGAGCAAAATTTTATCGAGAAGCATTACAAAATTACTCCGTGATCCTGAGCCTGGGCTCTATCACAAGCAAATCCTTTTTGAACGTTCCGTCCAAATGCTTTTTTATTTAGCAAATACCTCAAGCAAGCTTGGGTATTTGCTAAATAAAAAAACCTTTCTGCTATTGCAGAAAGGTTTTACTCGTCGGGGTGGCAGGATTCGAACCTGCGGCCTCCTGCTCCCAAAGCAGGCGCGATAACCGGGCTACGCTACACCCCGAAAGCGACTGCAAATATAGAATTATTAATTAGGAAACAAAAGCTTTTTATTTTTTTTCACTACAATTTAATTTCTATTTTTGTTAAAACTAAAACAACACAAACTTTATATGTTAGTAATCGGAATTGCCGGTGGTACAGGAAGCGGAAAAACAACTGTAGTCCAACAGATTATCAATGAATTACCCGAAGCCGAAGTTGGCGTAATCTCTCAGGATTCGTATTACAGGGAAAATAATAATCTGAGTTTTGAGGAAAGAGGGCTTATCAATTTTGACCATCCACGCGCTATCGACTTCGAATTATTGGTCAATCATCTAACCGAATTAAAAAAAGGAAACATCATCGAGCAACCTGTTTATTCGTTCGTTACACACAACCGTACAGACGACACCATCATTACCCATCCAAGGAAAGTGATGATAGTTGAGGGAATTTTGATTCTGGCAAATCCTGAACTTCGTGAAATGTTTGACGTAAAAATATTCGTCCATGCCGATTCTGATGAAAGACTGATTCGTCGTTTAAAAAGAGACATTGCTGAACGTGGCCGAGATATGGAAGAAGTTTTAAACCGTTACCAAACGACTTTAAAACCAATGCACCAGCAATTCATCGAGCCGACTAAGGCCTATGCCGATATCATCATCCCCAATGATAAATACAATACCGTTGCCATCGATGTGGTAAGAGCGGTAATCAACCAACGAATTACATAAAATGGGTTACTTTAAAAATCTGACTGATGCCTATCCTATCCTGAAAATCCTCGGGAACAGATATGTCATTGTGTTGGTTTTTTTTACTGTTTGGATGTTGTTCCTCGACAATACTTCCTATTTAGAGCATCGTATCCTTAACAAACAACTCAACGAACTCGAAGATAACAAAAAATACTACGAGGGCGAAATCAAGAAAGATAGCAGCGAAATTGAAAATTTCAAAAATAAAGACTATCAAGAAAAATACGCCCGCGAGAAATACTATATGAAGCGCGACAGCGAAGACATCTACATCATCGATTTTGATGGCGATACCATCAAAGACGAAAAACCGGATTCAAAATCTCTATGATCATGACGGAAAATCTATTTGATGCATTCGAACCCGTTTCATCCAAACAATGGAAACAACAGATTCAGTACGAGCTGAAAGGCGCTGATTATAACGAAGCTTTAGTTTGGGAAAGCCCCGAAGGTATCAAGGTAAAGCCGTTTTATCACGAAGATGAATTGGAAATAAAGTATACTACAAGCCAAAATCCGGAAACTTTTAAAATTGTCCAAAACATCTTTGTTCACGATGTAGCGCTATCCAACAAAAGAGCATTAGACAGCTTAAACCGTGGTGCTGAAAGCATTCGGTTTACACTTGAAAACGAAACTATTTCCGTTGCCGATTTAATGCAAAGCCTCCCCTCAGAAGGTGTTTCATATTATTTTAACCTTCCGTTTCTTTCTGTCAACTGCGTTACTAAAATAAATGCCTTAAAAGCTTACAACTGTTCAATTCAGGTTGACCCTATCGGGCAATTGGTAAAAGACGGAAATTGGTTTGAAAACTTAGATAAAGACTTTGAAAAACTAAATGCAATTGCTTCCAAAACTACTGTTCCATTCCTTATCATAAACACTGGAATCTACCAAAACGCAGGAGCAAATATGGTTCAGCAATTGGCTTACACTCTGGCTCACATAAACGAATATTTCAACCGTATCAAAAGCATCAACCAACCCATAACCATTGAAGTTTCCGTTGGAACCAATTACTTTTTCGAAATTGCTAAACTAAGAGCGCTGCGTTTATTGTTCAACACTTTAGCAAAAGAATACAATCATGAGTTAGATTGTCATATCATCGCAACACCAACCAAACGCAACAAAACCTTATACGATTACAATGTAAACATGCTGCGTACCACAACCGAATGCATGAGTGCTATTTTGGGCGGCGCCGATGCTATTGCAAATCTGCCTTACGATGCTTTATACCATAAAGACAATGAATTTGGAGATAGAATTGCGCGTAATCAGTTATTGGTTTTAAAACACGAAAGCTATTTCGACAAAGTCAATAATGCAGCTGATGGTGCTTATTATATTGAAGCCTTAACCGAGCAATTGGCTGATAAAGCATTACTTCTCTTCAAGGAAATTGAAGAAAAAGGTGGTTTGATTACTCAGCTCATTGAAGGAAACATTCAAAAGAAAATCAGCGAAAGCGCTGCCAAAGAGCAGGAACTGTTTGACAACGGAAAAGAAATATTGTTAGGAACCAACAAGTATCCCAACAAGAACGATAAAATGAAACACGATCTGGAACTATATCCTTTCGTAAAACAAAATCCACGCAAAACCTTAATCGTCCCGATTATCGAAAAGCGTCTGGCAGAAAAATTAGAACAGGAACGTTTAGCTCAGGAAGAATAATGAGGAAGAACATTCAAAATATAAAATTAGGGATAAGGGAAAAGGGAAAAGTTGATACCGACAACCAACAACCGACGACCGACAACTTCATTACTGCAGAAGGCATCGAAGTCAAATCATCTTATTCTGAAAAGGACATAGAAGATTTAGAGCACATCGGTTTCGGAGCGGGCTTTGCTCCTAACCTTCGCGGCCCTTACGCTACAATGTACGTTCGCCGTCCGTGGACGATTCGTCAATATGCGGGTTTCTCCACTGCCGAAGAAAGCAATGCCTTTTACAGAAGAAATCTTGCCGCCGGGCAAAAAGGTTTATCCGTTGCTTTCGATTTAGCCACTCATAGAGGTTACGATTCAGATCATGAAAGAGTTGTGGGTGATGTTGGAAAAGCAGGTGTCGCCATCGATTCGGTTGAAGATATGAAAATCCTCTTCGACCAGATTCCGCTAAATGAAATGTCGGTATCGATGACTATGAACGGTGCTGTGTTGCCAATTATGGCATTCTATATAGTAGCCGCAGAAGAACAAGGCGTTGCACCCGAATTGCTTTCAGGGACGATACAAAACGATATCCTAAAGGAGTTTATGGTACGTAACACCTACATCTATCCTCCTACACCATCGATGAAAATCATTGCCGACATCTTTGAATATACGAGCAAAAAAATGCCAAAATTCAATTCGATATCCATCTCGGGTTACCATATGCAGGAAGCCGGAGCTACTGCTGATATTGAGTTGGCCTACACACTGGCAGACGGATTGGAATACATCCGCACCGGTTTAGCTGCCGGAATGCAGATAGACGACTTCGCTCCTCGCCTTTCGTTCTTTTGGGCAATCGGTATGAACCATTTTATGGAAATCGCCAAGATGCGTGCAGCACGAATGTTATGGGCAAAACTGCTAAAGCAATTCAATCCGAAAGACGAAAAATCATTGGCATTACGAACACATTGCCAAACATCAGGTTGGAGCTTAACCGAACAGGACCCATTCAATAATGTAGCGCGAACAGCCATCGAAGCGGCAGCGGCAGCATTCGGAGGAACACAATCCTTACATACCAATGCGTTAGATGAAGCCATTGCCTTGCCAACCGATTTCTCTGCAAGAATTGCAAGAAACACTCAGATATTCCTTCAGGAAGAAACCAAAATTTGCAAAACCGTCGACCCTTGGGCAGGCAGTTATTATGTAGAAAGCCTTACCGCAGAAATCACCGAAAAAGCCTGGAAACTAATTGAAGAAGTCGAAGAATTAGGCGGAATGACCAAAGCCATCGAGGCCGGAATTCCAAAACTGCGGATCGAAGAAGCTGCCGCACGCAAACAGGCACGTATCGACAGCGGTCAGGATATTATTGTCGGTGTTAACAAATACCGTTTGGATAAAGAAGACCCGTTACATATTCTGGATGTGGACAACCAAATGGTACGCAAGCAACAGATTGAAAGATTACAACAGATAAAAGCCACCCGTGATGACGAAAAAGTAAAAGCAGCTTTAGCTAAATTAACGGATTGTGCAAGGGCATCTATGAATAATTCAACAGATTCCCATTTGCATGGGAATGACAATAATTTGTTATCTTTAGCCGTAGAAGCAGCCCGAAACCGAGCAACACTGGGAGAAATCAGTGATGCCTTAGAACAGGTTTTCGGACGCTATAAAGCACAAATCAGAAGTTTCAGCGGCGTGTATAGCAAAGAAATCAAAAACGACGAAAGCTTTGAAAAAGCAAAACAATTAGCCGACGCTTTCGCCGTTAAAGAAGGCCGTCGCCCACGTATCATGATTGCCAAAATGGGTCAGGATGGGCACGACCGTGGTGCTAAGGTAGTAGCAACAGGCTATGCCGACGTAGGCTTTGATGTTGATATTGGCCCGCTATTCCAAACCCCACAGGAAGCCGCCAAACAGGCAGTGGAAAACGACGTACACATCTTAGGCGTTTCCTCATTAGCAGCCGGACATAAAACACTCGTTCCTCAAGTAATAGAAGAACTCAAAAAATACGGCCGCGAAGATATTATGGTTATCGTAGGTGGCGTTATCCCGGCACAGGATTACCAATTCCTTTTTGATGCAGGAGCGGTTGCGGTTTTTGGTCCCGGGACTAAGATTAGCGATGCTGCGATTAGTATATTGGAAGTTTTATTAGAAGAATAAACCTGATAGCACAAAAACCTATCAGGTTTTTTATTTATAACAAAATCATTACAACGATAGTCCTAATTATTATAAACTAAAATGGTAGAATTCTGCGTAACATTTTGCCTTAAACAATAGAATAAATAGTTAAACTGCAAATATTTACCTTACAAAATGATTAATTTAAAATAAATTCATTTACCTTTATAAAACTGAATCTTGAGTTGTAACCTAATTAATCAATAGATAAAACCAATCAACTTATGAAAAACCACATTTTAAAAAGCCTTGCTTTTGGTACTATTGCCGCATTAGCAATTGCCTGTCAACCAAAAAAAGAAGAACCAAAACCAGTCGTAGTAGACAAAGACAAAATCAAAGCTGAGCTTCAGGCCATGGAAAGCGTTATGGCCGACATGTACAATATGAGAAGCGCCGCTTCAGAAGAATATTATGCCGATGATGCAACAAGCTTCTCGCAAAACAAACCACCATTAGTTGGCAAGCTTGCTATCGACAAATCGATAAAAGAAGATTTGGCTACCTTCCCTGAAGGAGATAAAATCTCTTTCTCAGCCAATGAAGTTTTCCCTTCAGTTGACGGCAATCAGGTTGTAGAAATTGGAAGCTACAAAGTTGTAGATGCCAACGGTGAAACAAAATACAGAGGAAACTATATGAGCCTTTTCGAAAAAAGAGACGGCAAGTATGTGTGCATCCGTGATATGGGTGCATCAGACATGCCAAAAGTTGATAAAAAATAATCTTCCCACAATTTTATTACGGGGCACCTCAGAAATGAGGTGCTTTTTTTTGTACTTTTAAAATCCGAAAAATCAAGCTATGAAAAAAGAATACTGGGATGTTTCCGATGAACAAGTCATTGAGAAAACCGGACAGAACATCGACCACTGGATAAAGATCTTAACCGCTTTTGATGCCGGAAACAAGAAGTCAAATGATGTTGTGGCTCATCTGCAAAACAAACACAATGTTCCCAGGTATTGGGCTCGAACGTTAACAACCCTATTTTTAAAATCATCTTAAATGTCCAAACTTCCGCATATTGGTACAAGCATCTTTACTGTTATGTCTCAAATGGCAAATGAGTACAATGCTATTAATCTGTCACAAGGCTTTCCAAACTTCCCGGTCGACAAAAGATTAACCGATATTGTAACAAAGCTCGCTACCGAAAATGTACATCAGTACACACCAATGAGTGGCTATCCGCCGCTATTGGAAAAGATTGCAAAGCTCACATACCAATCCTATCAGAGGGTTATTAATCCAAAAGACGAAATCCTGATTACTGCCGGAGCCACCGAAGGAATCTTTGCTGCGATCCAGGCTTTGGTAAATGCCAATGACGAAGTCATCATCCTTGACCCGAGTTATGATTGCTACGAAGCGCCAATCCTTTTAAGTAACGCCAAACCTGTCAGAGTGCCACTCAATGATGATTTTACGCCCAACTGGGAAAGCATTTCTCAGGCTGCTAATCACAGAACCAGACTCATCATCATCAACAATCCACACAATCCAACAGGTAAAACATGGACAAAGCATGATTTTATTCAGCTTGAGAAACTACTCGACTCCTTCCCCAGCCTGATTGTGCTTTCGGATGAAGTGTATGAATACATCACTTTTGAACAACTCCATATTTCGGTACATCATCGTCCGAAACTCTGGAACCGAAGCATCAGTATTTCTTCGTTTGGAAAATCATTCCACATCACAGGCTGGAAAGTAGGTTATGTCATCGCACCCGAACATCTGATGAAAGAAATCAGGAAAGTGCATCAGTTCCTTGTTTTTAGTGTGAACAGTATTTCGCAGGTTGCAATTTCTGAGTATCTTGACATTGTTGATGTTTACAACCTTGGCAACTTCTATCAGCTGAAAAGAAATTTCTTCCGAAATCTGCTGAAAGAAACCAAACTCGAACTCCTGCCCTGCGAAGGAACTTATTTTCAGGTAGCTTCTTATAAAAAGATTTCTGATGAAAACGATGTGAGCTTTAGCAAACGACTAATAACCGAATTCGGAGTTGCAACGATACCGATTTCAACTTTCTATGCCAACGGAAAAGATACCAAGTGCATCCGCTTTTGTTTTGCAAAAGACGATACAACACTTACTCAGGCTGCCCAACACCTTATGAAGTTATAAACAAATACTTGTTTACTTCTTGTACACCTCTAATTCTGGGATTGACGATAAAAAGTTCTAATTTTGAGCCATGAATTGCATCCGGACATTTTTATTTTCCTCTATTTTATTGCTTTCGCTGAATGGAAATGCTTCGCCATCAAAGAATCCTTTGCTGAAAAAAGGATGGGCAGCTCTTGTTAAGGATAACGAAAATGAGGCTTTCCGGTACTTTTGGCAGGCGCACGAAAAAGCAAACAAGGAAAAAAATACAGTCGACAATGCCGAAGCACTACTCTATCTTGGAATCTGCTCTTATGGTTCCAGCCTTGAAAAAGGATTGCAATATGTTACGCAATCTTTAAACGAATATAAAATCCTTGAGAAAACAGATAGGGAAAAAGCTTTAATCGGCCGATACAAATGCCTGCAGCTTATCAGCACCATTTATAGCAGGCAGAAGAAGTATGAAGAGGCGATGAAACTCAGCAAAGAAGTTGTTGAAGGTTTAAGGGATAAAGATGATAAATCGGGAACACTCGGGCTGGCGTATAACAACCTTGGTTATTTGTGTGAACTGAAGAATCAGAAAATTGAAGCCGGAGAATTTTATGTTTTAGCCTTAAAGGAATTTGAAAAAGCAAACAACGTTGCCTATCTACCGGGCTCCTATTGCCGATTGGGTGATATTGCAAGAGAAAGAGGCCAAAAAGCAATCAGTTTAGACTACTTCAAAAAAGCATTGGCGCTTGCCGAAAGCTCCGAAAACAAACAGGCACAGGTTACCGCTTTACTATCTATGGGGAAATGGTTTATTGTTTTTGAAAACGATTTGGTTCAGGCAGAGAATTACTTTAATAAAGCGCGAGTAATTGCTATACCATTATCAGACAAATCATTTGAAATCAAAACTATAGAGGCTTTAATTGAATTAAAAAAGCAACAGGAAGATTTTAAGGAAGTGAGTGCTTTACAAAATGAAGTTATCACCATAAAAGACAGTTTTTACTCTTTTGAAAGGGAGCAAATTGTAAAGAGTTTGGAAGTCCAGTTTGAGGTTTCGGAAAAGAACAGAAAACTCGAATTACTATCGGCGGAAAAAGAAGTATCAAAGCTTACCAATTATTTTTTGGCATTGCTGTTAGTCGTTTTAGTTATTGTATTTACGATAATTTATTTCTTCCTAAAACGAATCAACAAACGCGACAAACAAATACTGAAAACCAAAGAGGAACTGGTTAATCTTATGGAAGAGCAAAAACTGCTTAAAGAACAGCAGTTCCAAAATGATATCGAATATAAAGAAAGCCAGCTGAGTGCTGTTACGATTCAGATGCTCGAGAAGAACGAATTGTTAGATGAAATAAAAACAATCCTCAACCGAAAAGAGCTGACATCTGAAAAGGATATCAAAAAACTGATTTCAAAATACACCATTCATGATAATAACTGGAGGGATTTTGACAATTACTTCGAAAGTGTCAACAAGAATTTCTACACTCGTTTAAAACAAAAATATCCCGATATAAGTTCCAATGATTTAAAGATTTGTGCCTTAATTAAATTAAACTTATCGATTAAGGAAATGGCATCAATTTTAAACATTTCTCCGGATAGTGTTAAAACGGCACGTCACCGACTGCGAAAAAAATTGCAGCTCAAAACCGAAGAAAACCTAACTGATTTTATACTGTCTGTATAATAAAACTCCAGTAAAATAAAGGTTTT
>DBIH01000024.1 GCA_002296885.1 Flavobacterium sp. UBA807
ATGTTGAGAGGAACATTGTAAATACAATATTTTGCATATATTTATCAAAAAAAGGAGTTTAAGACTCCTTTTTTTGTGCAAACATATTTCATATGCGGAATCTTTTTTTGATTTTATTTATATCGCTATCCTTTTTCGTTAGAGGTCAGTTAACCAATGTTCTGATTGATACTACATCATCAGCTTCCTGTAAAAAGGAGTTAAGTGGCGAATATACCAGGAAGTTTCAAGATGTAAATAAAAACATTACGGCTTCCAATTCAGATGAAAAAAACATTCTTAAGGAACTCTCAGCCGAAACGCAGAAAGACTTTTTAGAGGCAATTGATAATAATAGCTTCTCCTGCGACAGCAATTTAAATACCTATTTGCAAAAACTATTAAATGAAATCCTTACCAGGAACAATATAAATCCGACTGACTATAAAATTCTTTTGTCCAAAGATTCGACTGTGAATGCAAGGAATTGGGGTTATGGAATAATAGTATTGAATTTCGGGACGTTCTTATATGTTGAAAATGAAGATGAATTAATGTTTATACTTTCCCATGAAATCGGTCATCAGTGTCTGAATCACGTTAAACTCGGCATGGAAAGATATGCCAAGCTCTACACGTCAAAAGATATTGCTCAGAAAACAAAGGAAATTCAAAAAGAAAAATTCGGAAAAGCTACTAAAGCCAATGATTTACTCAAAAAGTTAATGTATCAAAGTTACAGCCAGCACCGGAAAAAAGAAATTGCTGCGGATTCATTAGGTTTGTCATTGTATAAAAAAACGCTTCGCAACCCAAAGGCAGTTATCACAGTTTTGCAAAAACTCGATGCTTCAGATGATGAAAAAGACTCATTGACAATCGCCGATTACAAATCGATTTTTGAGCAAAACGAATTCAAAATAAAAGAAAAATATTTTGAACAGGAAGAAAGCCTTTTTTCAAAATACGATGGTGAAAAGCGTATTAATGTAGACTCACTCAAAACCCATCCTGATTGTTCAACCCGTATAATCTTGGCTAAAAAATATTTCAATAATACGCTTAAGGAAAACATCACTAAATCAGAGGAATTTGATTTAATAAAAAAGAAAAGCATCAACCAGAATCTTTACAATTTATTTTCAGAAAAAAGCTTTGGAATTTCACTTTATGAAGCATTGAAGCTGTACAAGAATGATAAGGATAACGCTTTTTACAAAAATATCATCCTGATGAACCTTATTGAAATCCAGAAATCCAGGAACAGTTATACGATAAACAAGTACGTTCCAAGCTATGACAAAAAATACAATTCATCGAGCCTTAACCGATTTGTTAGTTTCCTGAATAACATAAAAGTAACTGACTTTGACACAATCATAACTAATTTTAAACAATAACTATGAAAACCAAGATTTTATTTCTTTTTCTCATTGCCTCAATGGGAATCAATGCCCAGATTACCGATTTGAAAAAGCTTTCAAGTGGGAAATATTATTCTTCTGATATAATTAAAGATTCCAATAACAACATTAAAGGTTATTTTTTCCTATTTGAATCAGACAAAATTGCTAAAGAAACATACGAGCTTGAATATGTTGTATTGGATGAAAATCTTACCAAAGTAACCAATGGATTTATAACCGAAATGAAATATGAATCATGGTTGATTAGTGCCAGAAACATTGACGTAAACTTAACCCTCTACAAAAACAAACTACTGATACAATTTCAGGACTATTTCGACCCAAATGGAATAGCCGGATACAGAAGATTTAGAATATTGGATTTGCAGACAAACAAAATAAGCGACCCATTTATTTTTAATCAGGGCAAAATGGTAATTAATCCAAAAGTTGACCGAAAGATAAAAAACTACAGCACTGTCCAATCCGAAGAAATGCAGTTTTGTAATGAGGTTGGTTTAATTGTAGATTCCCGAAATTTAGACAGGGAATATGAAAACAGATACCTTGCTTTGTATGATGATAAAAGCAATGAGGTTTGGAGAACTGTTTATGAAAACGGAGAAGATAAAAAGAGGATAAAAAGCTTAACTTATATGAATTCGGACAAAGATATACTTGTTTATTTTAACCATTTCAATAAAAGAGCTATTTATGTAAATGATTTTTCAGTACTGTTAATTGATGCCAAAAACGGAAAAATTATTAAGGAGTTTTTCTTCCCAAATGTTGATGACTACGCCTATAAGCTTGTAGATGTCGTTATTAAAGAGAACGAAGTTACACTATTAGGTAATTTCACAGCGAAATCAGATTACGGATTCACATCAGATACAGACAACACTGGTCTTTTTAGCTTCAGGTTAGATAAGAAAACCGGTAAAACGCTGGATAGTAAATTCATTTATTGGAAAAATTGTGGTACCAAAATGGCTATCAATAGCAGTGGTTATATAAAAGATGAGGGGTATATTTTTATTCATAATATGCTTCCGCTAAGTGACGGCAGGATTATTGCAGTTTGTGAAACGTTTTTGCAGCAGCCAATAACGACAAACAATATGTACTTTTTAGAGTTGTCAAAAGATTTAAAACTGAATCAGGTATTTGAAGTAGATAAATACAAAAACAAATTCCCGGGAACAGTCGCACATTCAAATGACATCAAAAAGAACGGATTGTTCGATTTTATGGGCTATCAGAATCTGGGAGATGATGAGTTCTTATTCTTTTTAAGCGACAATGAAAAAGGTTCAAAAAACAGAAAGAAAAGCACATTATATGATGTAGTTTCCTTTGCAGACGGGAAGTTTAATAAACAGATGCTCAACCTTAAAACAGAAACCAGTACCATAAGTGCATTTCCATCCAAAAAAGGTTATATCGCACTGATTGAAAATTTTGATCAAGACGATAAACCTTCTGAAATCCGTTTAGAGAAAATTAATTACTAGTTTGTTCTTGAATCTGCCAAATCTTGAAAAGAATGTTGCAAAACACGTAATTTTATTAAAGATAATTCAAAAACAAGCCAGATAAAAACAGGTTCTTTATTAATTA
>DBIH01000212.1 GCA_002296885.1 Flavobacterium sp. UBA807
ACTTTGGCAATAGACAAATCGGTAGTTACAGAAACTTTCGAAACCGAAATCACCAAATTCGAAATACCATTTTTACGCACTTCACCCTGAAGAATATCTACTAAATCCTTCTGAAGAACGCTTCCTATTTTTTTCTGTCTATTTGTTTCCATGGCGCAAAAATACGATTTTTAAGTTATAAAGTCACAGAGTTTCAAAGTTGCAGAGTTTAATTTCATTCTGTTCGCCTTTCAGATCCGTGTCAAAGTTTTTTAGGAGCACAACATTAGCTTATTTAGGACATTTCCTCCCGCTGTCCGCTCTACAAGGTAGCCAGCTTCCATCGGGGCTATAATTCGCAACATGCTTTTTTAGTTCTAATATTTGAAATCCCTATCTTTGAATTTTTAATCAACTCTGTAACTTTGCAGCTTTGCAACTATGAAACTTAAATAAATGAGAAAAATAGAACATATCGGCATTGCTGTAAATAGCCTAAAAACTTCCAATTTATTATTCGAAAAACTATTCGGAAATCCACCCTATAAAGAAGAAGAAGTCGCCAGTGAAGGTGTAAAAACCTCTTTCTTTATGAACGGCCCCAATAAAATAGAACTATTAGAAGCCACAAATCCCGATAGCCCAATCGCAAAATTCCTTGAAAAGAAAGGTGAAGGCATTCATCATATTGCTTTTGACGTAGAAAATATTGTCTCAGAAATCGAACGATTAAAAAACGAGGGATTCACTGTTTTGAATGAAACACCTAAAAAAGGAGCTGATAATAAGCTGGTAGCATTTTTACATCCCAAAGGAACAAATGGCGTATTGATTGAACTTTGTCAAGAAATCCAATAAAAACACTTGTTTGGAAACAAAATTAGTGGTAATATTGCACCGCTGTTAAAGCAGGTCCTATAGCTCAGTTGGTTAGAGCACCTGACTCATAATCAGGTGGTCCTTGGTTCGAGCCCAAGTGGGACCACATAATTTAAGACCTCAGAAAAGAGGTCTTTTTTTATCAGTAAAAAAACCAAAAAGGCGTATACAACGTTAATAAAGGTAGCTTGTCGATTTTTTAAATATGTACAGTTAATAGCATTTGTGAAAGATTAATTTTCTATTAACTTTACCGATTAAACATTAATTTGTTTTGGCAAATAAAATTTTTTTATACTTTTACGCACTATGAAAATTGTCCCGAATAGAATTATTATTATTCTGGCAGTGTTTTTCTTGTCGGTAGCCAACGTGTTCGCTGCCCCAGGACCGCCGCCTCCGTCGACACCACCACCGCCTCCGGGGCTACCTTTGGATGGGGGAATTTTTCTATTAGTGTTAGTCTCAATATCTTACGGAATATATAAATTGAATAAAATAAAAAAAGCTTCAAACTAATTTGAAGCTTTTTTATTTATAAGTTTTCTCTGTTTTTATTGTTTTAAAGCATAGAGCCTTGCCACGTATTTTCCGACAACATCAAATTCGAGATTAATTTTTGTACCTATTTTAAAGTTTTTGAAATTGGTATGCTCATAAGTATAAGGGATTATGGCAACGCTAAACTCATTTTCTTTTGAGTTTACAACAGTCAGGCTAACGCCATTTACAGTTATCGAACCTTTCTCAATAGTAATGTTGCTCATTTCTTTATTGTATTCAAAAGTAAAATACCAACTCCCGTTGGCCTCTTCAATAGATTTACAAATTCCGGTTTGGTCTACATGCCCCTGAACAATATGTCCATCAAGTCTGTCACCGAGTTTCATCGCGCGTTCAATATTTATCAAATCGCCAACTTTCCAATCGCCTAAATTGGTTTTTAAAATCGTCTCCTTAATAGCTGTTACCGTATACTCATCATTATTGATGGCAACAACGGTAAGGCAAACTCCATTATGGGCAACACTCTGGTCAATTTTTAATTCGTTGGTTATGGTAGAGGAAACAGTGATGTGAAGATTGCCGTTTTCTTTTTTCAAATCTTTGACAATTCCAAGGGTTTCAATTATTCCTGTAAACATTGTAGTTTTATTTTACTAAATTTGCACTTCAAAATTAGCAATAAATAACGTGTTCTTTTTATGAAAAAAGCAGAAAATATCATCGTCGGAATTTCTATCGGTGATTTAAACGGAATTGGGAGTGAAGTCATTCTTAAGACTTTTAACGATTCAAGAATGTTAGAACTTTGCACGCCGGTCATTTTTGCTAACGTAAAAATCATGTCTTTTATTAAAAAGACTTTAGAACTTGAAATCCCTCTTCACGGAATTGACCAAATCAATCAGGTTGTGATTGGCAAAGTCAATGTTCTCAATATCTGGAAAGAAGGTGTCGATTTGAATTTTGGCACCAACGATGAAAACGTTGGGAAGTATGCCATCAAATCATTTATCGCTGCTACAAAAGCACTGAAGGAAAATCAGGTTGATGTCTTAGTCACAGCGCCTATTAATAAGTATAATATACAGTCGGAAGAATTCAAATTCCCGGGACACACTGATTATCTTGACAAGGAATTAGAAGGTAACGCTTTGATGTTAATGGTTCAGGATAATTTAAGAATTGGCTTGTTGACAGACCATATTCCGGTAAACGAAGTGGCTAAACACCTAACAGAGAAATTAATTATCCAAAAAATTGAAACCATTAAAAATTGTTTGTTACAGGATTTCAGAATCAATAAACCAAGGATTGCTGTTTTATCCGTGAATCCGCATGCAGGAGATAATGGCGTAATTGGTAAAGAAGATGACGAAATATTAAAGCCTGTTTTGAAGAAATTATTCGATAAAGGAACTCTTGTTTTCGGACCTTTTGCCGCAGATGGTTTTTTTGGAAGCGGTCAATATGAAAAATATGATGCTATAATTGCGACATACCATGACCAGGGACTAATTCCTTTTAAAACATTATCTTTTGGGAATGGCGTAAATTACACCGCAGGGCTGAATAAAATCAGGACTTCTCCCGATCATGGAACTGCTTATGAAATTGCAGGGAAAGGAATTGCCGATTATAATTCATTTAAAGAAGCGGTTTACACAGCAATTGACATCTATAATTCGAGAAATGAATATCAGGAAATCAGCAAAAACCCGCTGAAAACCAAAGAAAAACAGTTATAAACAAAAAAATGTTTAT
>DBIH01000089.1 GCA_002296885.1 Flavobacterium sp. UBA807
TGGGCTTTGCTTGCACAATTGCCTATTCTTGTAGGAGCTGTCTTAATCAATTTTATTGGAGATATGAACATCACGAATTTCATTATAGCATCAGTAACTTTAGTGGCAAGTATTTTTTATACCGTTTACGGCAGTGGAAAACACTCGGCAGATTACTATTTTAAAATGGAAAAATAAGAGTGTTTGCCTTGAATCAAAAAACGCGCTAATAGATTACTTTTAGCGCGTTTTTTAGTTTATTTCATTGTTTCCTTCCGCATTATTTTTCCACTATCAGTTTCCTTAAATTTTGGAATAAACAAAATTTCTTTTGGTTTCTCATATTTGCCTAAGCTTTCATAAAGCGAATCATCAAAATCCTGTTTTTCGCCTTCAATGACCAGAACAACTTTTTCTCCTAATTCATTATCAGGTTTTGAGGCAATGAAAAAGCGCTGATGAATATTCCCTGCTAACTTTTCTTCTATTTGTTCAGGAATAAGCTTGATTCCACCACTATTAATAACGTTATCCATTCTGCCAAGGAAGATGAATTGGTTTTCATTAACCAATTCAACAATATCATTGGTTATAATAACTTCAGGTGAAATTCTGGGCGCATGTATCACAAGGCAATTTCTATCGTCATAGGAAATGGTAACATTCGGTAAAACCGTAAAAGCTTTTTCACCCAGTTTTCTGGCGGCAATATGCGTAATGGTTTCGGTCATACCGTATGTTTCATAAACTTCAGTTTTCAATTTTAGTAATTGCTTTTCCAGAGCTTTATTTATTGCCGCACCACCAACAATCATTTTCCTGACTTTTTTAAGTTCAGCTATCGAATTCTGGGCTTGTAACGGAACCATCGCGACAAAATCAAAATCAATTTCATTATTATGCAGCGGATGTGAACTTGGAGCAACAAATTCTAAATCGAAACCGAGAATCATAGCACGCACCAACATCATCTTTCCGGCAACATACTTAACAGGCAAGCATTGCAAAGCTTTATTGCCGGGTCTTAGGTCGAAAAAATCGCCGGTGGCCAGAGCCGAATCAACCATTGCCTGTTTACTCACCGAAATTGTTTTTGGGGTTCCGGTTGTTCCTGAAGTTTCCATTTCGATGAAACTTTTGCCATCAAACCAATCTAAAAGGAAATCGCCAACAGGTTTCTCAAAATCTTCTCCTTCCTTAATAAAGCTATACGCCACACGACAAAGATCTTCCCTATCAAGGTGAAAACCATTCAATTTGAATTGATTATGAACATTTTCGTAAGTTGGATTACTCATTGTTTTCAGCATTTTGATTTATCTCTAAACTTTTAATTTCTATGTCTCCGGTAAGTTTTTCTTTCCAGCCTGTCCAATTGTATTTTTTACTAAAGATAAATATTAGTAATGGGAAAATAATAAGAAGCGGCACGAAAATTTCAAACCCTGCCGATGGTGACGATACATCTTTAAAAACTGAATTCGTCTGAAAAGCTGTCCAGTCTGAAGTAACTAATAGTGCCGTAACTAAATTATTAGCCGCATGGAAACCAAGTGCCAATTCCATCCCTTCGTCCATTAGTGTAATTATTCCAAGGAAAAAACCAGTTCCTATATAATAGAACAAAATGATATATCCCATTTTCTCTACTTCGGGATTCGCGATATGCATGCTTCCAAAAATCACTGAAGTCATCACCAGAGGAAACCATCTGTTCTTTGCCAGAACCGCAAAACCTTGCATCAGATAACCGCGAAAGACATATTCTTCGGTACTTGTCTGAATCGGAATTAAAGCAACGCTAATAATTGTTAAAATTAAAAACGGAACAGGCTTAAAATTCCAAACAAAATCTTCAGGGCTGACATAATACATTATGAATGTCGTGCCGGCGGTAAAAAGTCCCCATAATGAAAATGAAAACAAAATCCTTTTCCAATCAGTCTTTTTCCTTGAAGTTGTGACCGATAAAAAGGTCTGCCGATGAAAATATTTAACAACTAAAATTATTGCTATGAAAGCAACTACAAAAGAAAACAATATTAAGAACAAGGTTGTGTTTAAAGACAGGTAAGTCATCATTCCGGTTTCGGTCATTGGGAATGGTTTACCTGTTTTTATCGATTTTATGGCAATGGCAATCAGTAAAGGTAATTGTCCAATTGTAGAGGCAAATATGATTATTATTGAGCCAACTAAATATTTCCAAAATTTATTTTGAGGGAGGAATCCGTTTTCTAAAAACATAGTCTATTTTTTGTTTCGTCTAAATTAACTTTTTTCTACTAAAATATTTTACTTTGCAAAAAAAATATGTTGCAAATACTCCATAACCCAAGATGTGGAAAATCGAGAGACTGTCTGGCTTTTGTGACGGAATCTAATACTCCGTTTGAAATAATAAATTATTTAGACAATCCTTTGAATGCTGACGAATTAAAAACATTGCTTAAAAAGCTCAACCTCAAACCAATTGAAATCGTACGGCAAAAAGAACCTATCTGGATTGAAAAATATAAAGGAAAAAAAATGACAAATGCAGCAATCATCAAAGCAATTGTAAAGTATCCAATCCTAATGCAAAGACCTATTGTAATCAATGGTGATACAGCAATAATTGGTCGTGAAATTGATAAACTTGATAACTTTCTGAAGTAAGTTTAACAAAGATTTGTGAAAATAGGCTTAATCCCCGATGTATTTTTGTGGTCAATAAGACTAGTTAAATACATCTTCATGAAATCGAAGATTGTTTCATCCGTTCGCCAAAATGGCTCGGGTTACGAATACTAAAATAAATTTATTCCCATGAGTAAAAAGTTTCATTATCTTTTATCCGCACTATTATTTTTCACGTCAATTACAGCTTTTGCACAACAAGGCAAGCCCGAACGTCCAAAAATAACGATTACCGGAAAAATCATTGAAAAAACAAGCAAGCTTCCTCTCGAATACGCTACCGTTACTTTCAAAAATAGTAAAAATCCAAAACTAATCTTTGGTGGAATAACAGATAACAAAGGTGAATATAGTGTTGATATCGCTCCCGGAACTTATAATATTACTTTAGAATTCATTTCTTTTAAACCAACAGTTATTGCGCAGAAACAATTGAATGAAGTTACAAACCTGGGCACAACAGCCTTAGAAGAAGATGCTACACAATTAAACGAGGTTGTTGTTCGTGCCGAAAAAACTACTGTAGAAATTAAGCTCGATAAAAAAGTCTATAATGTTGGACAAGATATGATTGTAAAAGGAGGAACGGCAAGTGATGTTCTTGACAATGTGCCATCGGTTACTGTTGATGCCGACGGAAATGTTGCTTTGCGCGGAAATGATAATGTAAAAATTCTTATAGACGGAAGACCATCAAATGCAATTAACATTGCTGATGCGTTGCGAACTATTTCAGCCGATGCCTTAGATAAAATTGAAGTCATTACAAATCCATCTGCACGTTATGATGCAGAAGGCGGTGGCGGTATCATCAATATCTTATTGAAAAAAGGTAAAAATCAGGGAATCAACGGAACATTAGTCGGAACAGTTGGTGATCCGAGAAACTACGGGTTGGTTTCCAATATGAATTTTAAGAGCGAACAATTCAATCTTTTTTCAACTGTGGGTTACAACGACAGTAAAGCTCCGGGAAACTCCAAAACCGATACCGATTATCTGAATCCTGACGGAACTATTCAAAAATCTATCAACGAAAGAAGCACAAGGGAAAGAGGACGAAAAGGGTTCAATTACACCATTGGGGCCGATTGGTATCTGACAAAAAATCTAACATGGACAAACACCATGAATTACAGAAAAAATGATGGTTCAAATCCTGATAATGTCTTTCTTTACAATAACTTCCCGGATGCATCAGAAGATTTTGTCCGAAACAGATACAATAACCAGTTTACAAGAACTAAAGATGTAGAATACGCAACGAATTTTACTCAAAAATTTAAAAAAGACGGTCACAAACTAACTGTTGATATGTCATTCTCAAAAGACTTGGATAATGATTCTTCTACTATAACTGATATGATTATCGGACAAGAAAGTAATGCAACAAAGGAAGCAACAATAAACTATC
>DBIH01000264.1 GCA_002296885.1 Flavobacterium sp. UBA807
GTTTTATCAAAATATTTGCCCGAGCATGCTGTTATTCCTTGTTTCGAATTAATCAAGGAAAATAACGTGCATCTTAAAATTGTTAATGAGCGGCAAACGCGTCATGGCGATTACCGCCGTGCTGTTGGTGGTAAGCACGAAATCACGGTCAATGCCAATCTGAATAAATATAGATTTTTAATAACCCTGGTTCACGAAATTGCGCATTTGGTAGCTTACGAAAAATTCGGACGCTATATTAAACCACATGGTAATGAATGGAAAATTACTTTTCAAAGACTGATGGTTCCGTTTATCCGACCTGAGATTTTCCCGCATTCGGTTTTGCCTTTGATTGCTAATCATTTCAGGAATCCAACAGCCAGTAGTGATACCGACGCCCGATTGGCATTTGCATTGAAACAATTTGACGAACGCAAACCAGATATTAATTTCATACATGAAGTGCCAAGCGGAAGCTTATTCCGAATAAAAAATGGTAGGATTTTTCAAAAAAAAGGATTACGTGTTAAGCGTTATGAATGCCTTGAAGTAAAAACCGGAAGGTTGTATCTGTTTAATGCCAATGCTGAGGTTGAAATTCTACCAGGATAATATGCTAAAGAAAAGACTATATTTCTGGCTGTTTGCGACATCAATAGTTTTATTTGTATCAAGCTTTTTTCCAAATGGTGAAAGCATTTTAGATATAAATGTCCACGACACTTATTATGTGATTGAGCATCGTCATTTGTATTTTTTTCTGGCAATAATCCTGCTTTTCTTTTTTATTGTCTATTGGTTATTGGAAAAAGTAAAAGTTAAATTAATTGGAATACTTTCAAAACTGCATATTTATGGAACTTTAATATCTATTATTGGAATGCTTTTTCCTTATGGATTGATTTTTAAGTCCACTGATTCTCCATTACATGATGATATGCAGTATGTTAATATAAGTATATCAATTTGCGGATTACTTTTTTTATTATTCCAATTCCTGTTTATTATAAATATATTTGTATCCATAATAAAAAAACTTTGTAACTCTGTGACTCAGACCTGAGCCAAAAGGCGAACAGAACGCAGTTAAACTTTGCAACTCTAAAAGAAATGAATAAAAATTATTACGCAATATTAATGGCTGGTGGTGTTGGATCCCGATTTTGGCCGGTAAGCACGACCGATTTTCCTAAGCAATTCCATGATATGCTCGGTTCTGGAGACACATTAATTCAAAAAACATTCAGCCGTTTATCAAAATTAATTCCGGTAGAAAATATTTTAATACTGACCAACGAACGTTACAATAATTTAGTTCTGGAGCAATTGCCAATGGTAAAACAGGAGCAGGTGTTGTTAGAACCGGCAATGCGGAATACAGCACCATGCATTTTGTATGCGTCACTAAAAATCCAAAAGCAAAATCCTGAAGCTGTTATGGTTGTCGCACCAAGCGATCACTGGATTGAAGATGAAGATGAATTTTCAAGAAATCTTCAGCAATGTTTCGATTTTTGTCAAAAGGAAAGTGCTCTGATGACTTTGGGAATTCAGCCAACTTTTCCAAATACCGGCTTTGGTTACATCGAGTTTGATAAATCAGATTCAAATCCGATTAAAAAAGTAAATCAGTTTCGGGAGAAACCCGATTATGAAACGGCAAAATCATTTCTTGAAGCTGGCAATTTTCTTTGGAATGGTGGAATTTTTATCTGGAGCGTAAAATCGATTACAGAAGCATTTGAAAAATTTCAGCCTCAGATGAACGCTTTATTTCAACTGGGTTTTGAAAGTTATAATACGCCAAATGAAAAGCAATTCATCAATCAAAATTATCAAAATGCCGAGAACGTTTCGATTGATTATGCCGTGATGGAAAAGGCAAAAAATGTTTATGTTTTGCCGGCAACTTTCGACTGGAATGATTTGGGAACCTGGGGCTCACTACATGAAAAGCTGGATAAAGATGATAATAATAATACAGTTGTAAACGCAACGGTAATTTTGGAAAACGCTTCGAATAACATCATTCGTTCTGAAGCCAAAAAACTTGTCGTTATTGATGGGTTAGATGATTACATCATTGTTGATAACGAAAATGTCCTTATGATTTATCCAAAAAGCAAAGAGCAGGATATCAAACGGATTACGGCAATGGCCAATAAATTATAAAACAAAAGGAGCTATACTGCTCCTTTTTTTATTCCTCTTTATTTTGTGCTTTCCTGATTTTTTTGAAGAGATTAGAAGAATACACAAAATCAGTTATCGCTTCATTATCTGTTTTGAAGATATCTTTTTTAGTGCCTTCCCAAGCCAGAACACCTTTTTTTAAAAATATTATTTTTTCACCAATTTCCATTACCGAATTCATATCGTGTGTATTGATAACGGTAGTTATATTATATTCAACCGTAATTTCATGAATAAGATTGTCTATAATGATTGAAGTTTTTGGATCGAGTCCCGAATTGGGTTCGTCGCAAAAAAGATATTTTGGATTGTTTACAATGGCACGTGCAATGGCAACACGTTTCTGCATTCCACCCGAGAGTTCCGAAGGTTTTTTATGATGAGCTTCCTTCAAATCAACCCGATCAATTACAAAGTCAACACGATCTCTGATTTCGGCTGCCGATTTATTGGAAAACATCTTTAAAGGAAAACCAACATTTTCCTCAACAGTCATACTGTCAAACAAGGCACTGCCCTGAAATACCATGCCAATTTCAGTCCGAAGTTCTCTTCTTTCAGCATCTGTCATTTCAGAATAAATCCTGCCGTCAAAAGAAATAGTTCCTTTATCTGGTGAATGAATGCCAAGCAAACTTTTCAGCAAAACGGTTTTTCCGGAACCACTCTGACCAATGATTAGATTGGTTTTCCCTGTCTCAAAAACTGTGGAAACGCCTTTTAATACCTTTGCATCGCCAAAAGATTTCTCTAAGTTTTTTACTTCTATCATTAGGTCAAAAGTAATTGGGTTAGTATATAATTTGCTAAAATTATGGTCACTGATGTCCAAACAAAAGATACCGTACTTGCTTTACCAACTTCGAGCGCGCCACCTTTCATATAATATCCATGAAACGAAGGAATCGTTGCCAGAATCAAGGCGAAAACAAAAGTTTTGATGAAGGCGTAAGCAATATGAAACGGAATAAACTCCTGTTGTATCCCTGTGATAAAGTCGGTGCTTGAAGCAAATCCTCCATAAACCGAGGCAATCCAGCCGCCAAGGATTCCCAGAAACATAGAAATTCCGATGACAAAAGGATAGAGCAGAAGCGCTATCAGTTTTGGGAAAACCAAATAATTCAATGAATTTACACCCATAACTTCTAAGGCATCAATTTGCTCTGTAACGCGCATTGTTCCTATGCTGGAAGTAATAAACGAACCCATTTTTCCTGCCATGATTATCGAGATGAACGTCGGGGCGAATTCCAGGATTACCGATTGTCTGGTAGCAAAACCAATCAGGTATTTTGGAATTAGAGGATTCGTCAAGTTTAAAGCTGTCTGTATTGCAACAACGCCACCGACGAAGAAAGAAATAAAGGAAACAATTCCAAGTGAGTCAATAATCAAATCATCAATTTCCTTGAAGATTAGTTGCCTCATAACCGACCATTTTGTGGGTTTGTTGAAAATCTCTTTCCACATCAGGAAATACTTTCCTATTTGCGATAAGTAGCGAACGAGCATCATGTTTTAAAAATATTGTCAAAAATAGTGATATTAATTTGAAAATGGAGAAATTAGAAAATTTGAAAATGACTTAATTATGTATCTCTTCATCTTCAAATCCTCAAATCTTTAAATTAACTTTTCCTTCATCTTTTTCCAACGGTAGTTCCTAATGAATTTTGCCTGTTCGTTGGTTACTAAAAGAGGTTTTTTTGCTGCACTGGCTTTCCAAAATCCATTTAAATAATCAATAAACAAAAACGGCTTTCCTTTTCGCATAGCTAATTTTAGCGATGCTATTGCAGTAATAAAAAAGCCGTAACCAAGGCTGTAAAAAGCTTCGCCTTGTTTGTATCGGGCAGTTTTGTTATAATTAGCCCCGGTTGGTTTGAGGTGTTTTACTTTTAGAGTTTCATCAGTAACCACTTTCCAATTGTAAAATTTGCAAAGTAATTCATCAACAGTATCCCAGCCCATTGCTGATTTCAATCCTCCAATTTCCTTAAAGCATTCTTTTCGGTAAGCTTTAAATGCTCCACGAATATGGTCTTTATCCGTTAGGTTTTCTAAAATCCAGTTGTTGTTTTTTTCGATATAGGCAAATCCGCCTGCCATTCCAATTCGGTCGTCCGATTTGAAATGTGAAATGATGGTTTCGAAATAATTATTTGGAAAAATTAAATCGGCGTCTGCTTTTACAATAAAATCATAATTCTCATCAACAGCTTCTAATCCTTTCTGAAATGCCTGAATTACTTTGCTTCCGGGAAGATGTATAGCTTCGGAAGTTTTGTTTATCAATGAAATCCAAGGATTTTTTTCGGCGAAAGCCAGAACTATGTCGGCAGTTTTGTCAGTTGAATTGTCATTCACGACAACTACTTTTTTAGGTAAAACCGTTTGGTCAACAATGGACTGTAACGTGAGTGAAATATATTTTTCTTCATTGTGTGAAGGAATGATAATATAATAGTTCATTGTTCCATTGATTGATTGGTAAAAATATAAATTTGAAAGCACAAAAAAAGGATTTCCAGTGAGAAATCCTTTTTTCAAAATTAACTATAAAATAAACAATCTAATCCGCGTTTGCTACTTCCGTAGTTTTGCTTTTCTTCTTAGTAAAAGCTTCGATGTTGTCGTAAACCACAGGAATTACTTCTTTACCGGTTTTGTCGATAAATCCAAGTTTCTCTTTTCTGTTTTTTACGAGTGCCCAATTCTTTCTAACATCATCAAATTTAGACACTTCAACATATTTTACCGGTACTACTACATTTCCGTCTTTATCGATAAATCCTTTCAGACCTTGGCTTTCTACAAGAAGCCATTCTTTTGAGTAGTCACCGAATTTTCCAACCTTATCATAAATAGGAGGGACGATTTCTTTTCCGGCCTCATTCATAAAGCCATATTTTCCATCTTTTATAATCATCGCCCAACCTTCGTTGTACTGATCATAATCTTCAATAGTTTGGTATTTTGGTTCAACAACAATTTTTCCGCTTTTATCGACAAATCCGTATAGATTTTCAAGTTCGACTTTTGCCCAATTCGGATGCATTTTGTCGAAGTCATCAATCGAGTTATATTTTGGAGGAACGACTTCTACGCCCGACTCATTTATAAGCCCGAATTTTTCATCAGATTTAACAATAAATAATTTTTGACCGAAAGAAAAAGAGACAACAGTCAACATCGAAAAAGTAAATAATTTCTTCATAATAATAGATTTTAGGGTTTTGTTTAATTACATTTCAAACATACATAGATCGTCGATTAAATGACAAATAAAATCGATGAAATGCATAATATTTGTTAAAAAGTAAGAAATTAATATATAAAAAACTTACAACTGTTGATTCGGCCTATTGTTTTTTTAAGGTAAATTTTTCCCGAAATGCCATTTCAGAAAAAAATTAAATTTCCTTCAAACGTTTAACAATTTAAAATCAGAAATTTGGAATTATGAAAGGATAAATTTTTCATGTTTCTGAAAGTCAAACCATTAAGTTTTTTTGCTTCGAAAAAGCCACAAAAAAACCATCTGATTTTGATGGTTTTAAATAAAGAACCGAAAAAAGAAGGTTATTTTACTTTTTCAGCATATACTAAATAATATCTTGGCGTAAAAAATCGCAATAAAGGGCGTAAACCAAACTTTTTAACCGGATGTGTGAATTTTTGTCGGCTGACTATTTTCCAACCCGTCTTTTCCAAAAGCCAGTCTAATTGCCAATCTTCAAATTCGTGATAATGCCGATCCCATTTATCTGTTTTGCTTCTGTAGGCAGGTGAAAACCATAATCGTAGTGGAATCGAAATCAATAATTTATTGCACTTAACATTTTCTAAAACAGTATAAGGATTCAACAGATGCTCAAAAATCTCAAAACCGGTAAAGACATCATAAGTTTCAGTCTTTAATGCTACTTGATTATTATCTAAATCTTCACCTTTAGTATTGATTACGGTATAACCATTCTCTTCCATGATTTTGGAAAATGGATTTGGCACGCCAAGATCAAAAATGATTTCAGAAGTTGAAACGTGACTTTTCAGAAAATCTAAAGTGATGTTGAATCGTTTGCTGGGATAGGTCTTCTCGTACATTAATATATGTTGCAGTTACAAAGCCGTAAAGTTACAAAGTTTATTACATTTTATATACTATGGCATTGACATTCATTCCGGCACCAACCGATGCAAAAAGAATGACATCGCCTTTTTTAATGGAATGATTTTCAAGATTGCCTTTTACCAATAAGTCATATAATGTAGGAACTGTTGCAACACTCGAATTACCCAGTTTGTGAAT
>DBIH01000198.1 GCA_002296885.1 Flavobacterium sp. UBA807
AAGCTCCCAATATTGGGAGCTTTTTTTACCAAATTAACCTAATAAAAACAGTACAATCAACGGAAAGATAATTCCGGCGATTGCCAGTTTCCAACCTCTTTTCTTAAAACTAAATTTACCGGCAGGTATCATTAAGGTTCCGGTAATGGCAATTACAATTAAGGATATTCCGAAGATATCGCCATAATAAATCCACCAATTCGATGTGTTTTTGTGCAATTTCATCATCTGGCTGATTACAGGTGTTTTGATATAGGATACAATTTCACCCTTGCCGGTCTTAGTATCAATTTCGAGATCGTGTTTTTCAAAAGATATTTTGAATTTCCCTTCATCCACTTTGCTTCGGCGGATTTTATCATCAATGCCTAATGCTTTACCTAAAGAATCGGCAAATGAATCATTAATTTTGTCTTCGGACGGAAGTTTAACTTCTATAGCTTTGGTTTCGATAGTATACTTTTCCGGATGCCAGCTGTCGCGATGGTTCATTAAGATCCCGGAAAAGGCAAAGGAAATTATTAAACCGATGTAGAAATAACCCAAATCCCTATGGATGTTTCTTGCTTTTAAGGATGTTGCCATATTAAAATGAATAGTTTACAGTTAGTGAATAATTAGTAGGCGCTATCGGATTAACGCTATTGTCATCATGAACATTATAACTCAGGACGTCAAATATATTACTTATTTTCCCTCTGAAAGTTAGCTGGTGGAATTTATAACTTGCCGTAGCATCTGTCTGAAAATATTCAGGAAGACGAACAGGCTTTCTTGGATCTGTTGGCGTGGTAAGGTTAGTTGAACGACCGGCATAACGAACACCTATATAATTGTTGATTAGTCCTAAATTCAACCCTTTTAATTTCCCTTCACTAAAAATGTAATTAAAATTCAGATTAGCAGTGTTTTTTGGCATATATAAAATTTGACTGCCAACAATATAGATGTTGCTGGCGGTATATTTTATTTCATTAAAACTATAACCTGCTAAAACGGAAAGCCCTTTTACAGGGTTAGCTACCAAATCAATTTCAACTCCTTTGCTTTTGGTGCCACCGGCCAATTCTTTATAAGTTGGGTCAATTAAAGAGGTTTGTGCCAGATTATTGTTTTCAATCTGATATAATGTAAGATTAGCAAACAGGCGTTCCTGAAAAAGTTGGTTTTTAATACCAATTTCATACTGCCTGATAATTGATGGTTTTAAAGCTTCACGGGTGTAATAATCTAAACCAGAATTAGGTACAAATGAAGTAGCATAGCTGGCAAAAACAGTATGATTTTCATTAGGTTGAAAAACTAAACCTAATCTTGGTGTAAAAGCATCATCATACTGATGCGTATTGACATTGGTTTCCGGTTTTGGAGTTGGATTTACAACAGCATATGTCAATACATTATTTTCGGTATCCTGATAGCTATAACGAATTCCGGCCAATGCCTTAAAATATTTATTGATGCTTATTAAATCCTGAACAAAAGCACCAACTCGTTTTATAGGAGCTGTGGTTAGCGAAACCTTATCCATATTTGGAATATCCTGGCGTGCTGTACTTAAATCAGTTGTAAAAATATTGATGACATCATATTCATTGCGATAAGATTTATCAGGATTTTTATATGTTGAAGCCAATGTCACAGTTTTATAATCATCGGTATCAATACCTAAAAGCAGTTGGTGATTTAAACTCCATGTTTTGAATTTTCCTCTGACATTTACTTCCTGATACCAATAATTATCTTTGGCTTCAGATCGTTGCAAACCTCTGGTCCAATCCCCATTTAGCTGCATAGAAGTAATGGGTGAATTTGGTCTGGTGTTGGCAAATAAATCGGTTTTATAATACCGGATTGAATTAACAAAAGACAAATCCCAATTATCAGATAACTGATGTTTTAGTGTTGTAGTAAATGATGCCTGTTCCGATTTGATGTAGCTCCATGAAACCCCTACAAAGCGGCTTCTTGGTAAATTTACTAATTGATAATTAATAATTCCGGCTCCAAAATCGGGAGTTCTTCTGTCTTTGATATAATCAGCTTCCACCAACAACGAAGTTTTGTTCGTGAAGTTAATCAACAATGACGGATTTATATATTTGGTTTCAGAGCTAACGCCATCCCTGAAACTATTGGCTTGTGTATTAGACCCATTCATTCTAAAAGCTACTTTTTTACTGATGCCTATAGCTCCATAGACATCAAAGGTTGTTTTATAAGAATCAAAACTTCCAAGACCTACTGAAACATCGGCTCCGTAATCAAGTTTTGGTTTTTTTGTAATAAAATTTACGATACCGCCGGCCGTTACATTTCCATATAAAATAGCGGCACTTCCTTTAAGAAATTCAACTTTTTCAAGACCGCTGGTTTCTATTGGCATTCCATTAAAATACCGAACACCATTTTTAAAAGTATTACTGCTTCCCAATTGATAACCCCGAGAAGCAATTTCTTCCTGATAACCACCTGTATTTCCCATAATATAAACACCATTAGTATTTTTAAGAATATCTGTAATTGAGTTTACTTGTTGATTTTGCAGAGTAGCCTGACTTATTACGGAAGCTGTTTGCGGTAAATCCATAGGTTTAATTCCGGATTTTCCAATGGTAACTGGTGTTTTTTGTTGATTTGAAGTAACTATAACTTCTTTTAAAATTTCTCCTTTTTTGTTTTTCAAGGTATCATTAAAGGCATATAAGTCATCGTTTTCGCTTTTATAGTTTTTTTGAGCGATTGCAGAACTACTTGTAATAAGCATTAAGGCTAAGGGAATAATATATTTACACATTTATTTAGAATAATTAAAAATAACAATGCAAATATATTTTCTGTTTTTGAAAGAACAAAGTTTATTTAGACTTATTTTAAATAATATTTTTAACAAGTTGATTTACTTTTGTTTATAAATAAAAAAACCTTACGAGAGTAAGGTTTCATGGTTTAGAATAGTTTAAGAAAAGATTATTTTCTCTTCATCGGATAGCTTTCCTGACCGTCTTTTCCTTGTTGTTTGCCAGATATTACAGCAACCAGTCGGTCACTGGCAACTTTTTTATACATGATTTTTTGAGGGTAATCATGTTTCGGATTTTCAAAAGTGAAAGCATTTTCGGCATCCGAAGTTAATTTGAAGGTAACAGGTTCATCGTTGTTCTGTCCTTTTACTGTTGGTATATAAAATAGCTCTTCATTTTTTTGAATCAGGACAATACTTTCCAAATGAATAGTATCTTTTTGTTTTATGAAAAAACTTTTACCTGAATAAGTGCTGTCATTTTCCTTTGTCCAGCTTTCTGTCAGGATACCTTCAGGAAGAGCTTGCTCCCAGCTTCCAATCAGCCAATTCATTTTTTCAAGTTTTTCAAATTTTTTTTCCGATTTGCTTTGACAGGATATAAAGCAGACAGCAGCAAACGCAGATAAAAGAAGTGTATATGATTTCATAAAAGTTGAATTAAGTGTTGTAAAATTACTACTTTTTACTGTCATAGTTTAAAACTTTAAAGAGCCTTTGGAATAAGTATAAACTGTAAACGGAAAAATGAATTTTGAAGTAGCTTTTGCAATTAAACTAACGATTAGGATAGGAAAAAACAATGTATAATCGTTTATCATTCCGCAAACGAGAAACAGAGCAGTGAAAGGTGCATGTATACTCGCACTCAAAACGGCTGCCATTCCAATAACCATAAAATTTATGGGAATTACATTAACGTTGAAGAATGTGTTCAAAATCGTAGCCAATAATAATCCTAAAAATGCACCAATAAATAAGCTAGGTGCAAAAACACCTCCATCACCGCCCGATGCTAATGTTGCAGAAGTTACAATAGGTTTTAAAATAAGTATTCCGATAATGGTCAATATAAGTCCGGGTGTTACAAACTGATTAGTTTCAAAAAATAAGTTTTTCATTGCGTGATAACCATCGCCATATAATAGCGGAAACCAAGCTAATGAAATACTTAAAATAGATGCACCAATAATAATCTTATGATAATCATTCCTGATTTTTCCAAACTGGCTTTTAAAAAACAAGACCATTTTTGTCAGGAAAACTGAATTGATTCCGGCCAGGATTCCCAGCAAAAAAAAATAAGGAATTGCATATAAATGCCAAGTGGCAATGACAACTTTAAATAATGGGCCTTCATGCAACAACAGTAATAAAGCAGATGCAATTGTCAGCGAAATTAAATTTGTCAGCAGAAAAATTCTATTTGTCTTTTTTGCAATGACTTCCATTGAAAACAAAATACCTGCAATTGGGCTGCTGAATAAAATGGTTATTCCGGCTGTTATCCCAACACAGATTAATTCGGTTTTATAGTTTCTGAAAAGATTAGCCTTTCTATGCGCTGCAGCACCAATCGCAGCGGTAGAAACAACTGTTGAAACTTCAATACCTGTTGCTCCGCCAAAAGCAACAGTAAATAATCCATTGATGAAATGTGATGGAATTTTATAAAGCGGAAGGCTATTCTTTGATTTGGTTGCGTCCAAAATCTCGGTAATGCCTTTATTTTCTTTTTTCTTAAATAAATATTGTCTCAGGAAATGAATGATAAGTAATCCAATAACCGGAAAGACAAACATATAAATAGTTTGATTTGCTGCTTTCAGAAAGAAGACGCTTTCTAAATACTCAGTTGTATGCTTTAATGAAATGGCTAAAAAAGAGGAAAGAATACTAATTAAAATAGAAGCAATGATTAACTTTTGAATTCTGATGTAACCGAAATATTTTTTGATTTGTGCAAAACTGGACATTTTTTCTATATGAGTTTTTACAAAATTACTAAATCATTTTTCCAAAATCTTTAAACTCAATCATAAATCTATCATAAAAAGGAAAGGTTAAAAGAAAAAAATATTGAACACTTTTTACTATTTTTGCACTCGAAAAAAGACATACAAGATGTTAGAAAGATTGCAATATGTAAAACAACGTTTCGACGAAATATCAGATTTGATTATTCAGCCTGATGTTATCGCCGACCAAAAACGTTATGTACAGTTAAATCAGGAATACAAAAGTTTGAAAGCGTTAATGGAAAAACGTGAAGAACTTATAAATGTTACAGGAAATTTAAATGAGGCTAATGAGATCATCGCAGATGGCTCTGATCCGGAAATGGTAGAAATGGCCAAAATGCAATTGGATGAAGCTAAAGAACGTTTGCCTGAACTGGAAGAGGAAATCAAATTCATGCTGATTCCAAAAGATCCTGAAGATGCAAAGAATGTCATGGTTGAAATCCGTGCCGGAACCGGTGGTGATGAGGCGTCAATCTTCGCAGGTGATTTATACAGAATGTATACTAAATATTGCGAAGGACGTGGTTGGAGAACTTCTGTAGTTGATATGAATGAAGGAACTTCTGGTGGTTTCAAAGAAATTATTTTTGAAGTTACCGGTGAAGATGTCTACGGAACTTTGAAGTTTGAAGCCGGTGTTCACCGTGTTCAGCGTGTCCCGCAAACCGAAACACAGGGAAGAGTCCATACTTCTGCAGCCACCGTAATGGTTTTACCTGAAGCTGAAGAATTTGATGTACAGATTGATATGAATGATGTGCGAATCGATTTCTTTTGTTCGTCAGGTCCGGGTGGACAGTCAGTAAATACAACAAAATCGGCTGTTCGTTTGACACATATTCCAACAGGTTTGGTTGCTCAATGTCAGGACCAGAAATCACAGCATAAAAACAAAGACAAAGCGCTTGAAGTTCTCCGTTCCCGTTTATACGAACAGGAATTAGCAAAAAAACAGGAAGAAGATGCTACAAAACGTTCTTCTCAGGTAAGCTCGGGTGACCGTTCAGCAAAAATCAGAACCTATAATTACGCTCAGGGACGTGTAACCGATCACAGAATCGGATTGGATGTTTTTGATATGGATGGTGTAATGAACGGAAAAATCCAGAAATTTGTTGATGAGCTTCAGTTGGTCAACAACATGGAGAAATTAAAAGAGAGTGAAGTATTCTAAATAAAAAAGGGCTGACATAAAATATCAGCCCTTTTCTTTTGCTTATTTAGCGATAGATTCAAAGTTCCCGAATCTAAATCATAAGCAAACTTCATATCAATTTTTCCCTAAACTTCTTTTCCTTTTATGATATTCAGCAGTAGTGCTATAACTACTATCAGTAATAAAATATGAATAACTGATCCAATGTTGAATACAAAAAAGCCCAGAGCCCAAAGTATTAACAATACTACTGCGACAGTATATAATAAGTTTTGCATGACAATTAACGTGTTATTTTTTTAATCAATAAGTTTCGGATTTAATGAGTCCATCACATTTACATTACAAAATTGCAATGATTATTGAATGAATGTGTTACAATATTTATTTGAATTGTTATAGTATTTCCATTTTGGAAATTCTACAGCTTAACTGAAATCTTCGGGAAGATAAATAGTGAAGGTAGCTCCGGAATTAAGTTTTCCTTTGGCGAAGATAAATCCCTTATGATTCTCGACAATTTTTTTGCAGATTGCCAAACCAATTCCGGTACCGGCATATTCATTCCTGTTGTGAAGACGATTGAATAACACAAATATTTTTTCGGCGTATTCCTGTTCAAAACCAATTCCGTTATCGGTAAAGGTAATTTTATAGAATTTCTCTTTAGTCTTTTTCGGAATCAAATCTTCATCGGCTGCGATTACTTTCTTGCAGGTAATCTTGATCTTAGGCGCAATACTTTCTTTACTGTATTTTAGTGAATTACCGATCAAATTGACGAACAACTGCTGTATCTGAAAAGGAATTACTTTTAAAGTCGGAAGCGACTGGTTTTGGATAACGGCACTTTTTTCTTCTATGATTTGTGCCAGATCTAATTTTGCATTTTCCAATAAGTCATTCAAATTGGTATCTTCAAAAATCTTTTCTGTTTTAGTAGTTCTTGAATATTGCAATAAATCATCAATGAGGATACGCATTCGCTCAACCGAACTATTGATTCGCGAGATGAATTCTTTTCCGCTTTCTGAAAGATTTTCTGTTTCCTTATCAGACAACCTGGAAACAAAGGTCTGGATTTTTCGCAATGGTTCCTGCAAATCGTGGCTTGCAACATAATTGAATGCTAATAATTCTTTGTTACTGGCTTCAAGTTCAATGTTTTGTTGTTCCAATGATAATGAAGCCAATACTTCATCGGTTACATCGCTATTCGTTCCGATTAA